>NZ_AZAX01000001.1:0-254999 GCF_001021175.1 Marinitoga sp. 1155
CGATATTTACAAATTATTAATGAAATGTCAAAAATTAATATTAGTAGGATCAAAAAAACAGAGAAATAAATATGTTTATAAGGATAATTCATTAAATTAATTATATGAAAATAAATTAATAAAAACGTTATCTCTTTTCGCTTTGCGAAAACGAAAATGTTAGGAGGTGTAAAAGTTGAGTATAGATTTATCTTCTATAGATAAAAGGGAATATGCGGTAATTATGAAAGATATAGTAAAGCGTTTCCCGAAAGTTCTGGCAAATGATCATGTTAATTTTCTTGTTAAAAAGGGAGAAGTTCACTCAATTATCGGAGAAAATGGTGCTGGTAAATCAACTTTAATGAATCAATTGTATGGATTATACACACCAACATCCGGAGATATTTACATTCTTGGTGAAAAGAAAGTTTTTAAAGGTCCAGGTGATGCTATAAGGTCAGGTATTGGTATGGTGCATCAGCATTTTATGTTAGTCGATACCTTGACAGTTGCTGAAAATATTGTTTTAGGTTCTGAACCTAAAAGTGGAATGATTTTTGATTTAAAAAAGGCAAGAAAAGAAGTTAAAGAGCTTTCTGAAAAATATGGTTTGTTTGTAGATGTTGATGCAAAAATAGAGGATATACCGGTTGGTATGCAGCAAAGGGTAGAAATATTAAAAACAATATATAGAGGTGCTGAAATACTTATTTTAGATGAACCTACAGCTGTATTAACTCCACAGGAAACAGAGGAATTATTTGGAATAATAAGAAAATTAAAAGAAGATGGAAAAACCATTATATTTATATCACATAAATTACACGAAGTTATGGAAATAAGTGACAATATAACCGTTATGCGATTAGGTAAAGTAACAGGTAACGTTGCTGCAAAAGATACAAATGCCAGAGAGCTTGCCAATATGATGGTTGGTAGAGAAGTTGTGTTGAGAATAGAAAAGCAAGAAAAAGAACCTGGTGAAGTTGCTGTTGAAGTTGAAAACTTATGGGTAAAAGATAACAGAAATTTAGAAGCAGTTAGAGGTATAAGTTTTAAAATAAGAAAAGGTGAAGTGTTAGGAGTTGCAGGTGTTGCTGGTAATGGGCAAACAGAATTAGTTGAGGCATTAACAGGTTTAAGAAAAATAGAAAAAGGAAAATATTTGTATAAAGGTGAAGATGTTTCTAAAAAAACTGTTAGAGAATTAAGAGAAAGAAACATAGGTCATATTCCTGAAGATAGATACAAATATGCTATGGTAAAAGAATTTCCAAACTATTATAATTTAATTTTAGGAAAGCATTATGAAGAACCTTTCGCAAAAAATGGCTTTTTGAATCACGATATAATAAATAAAAATGCGGAAATTTTAATAAAAAGGTTTGATGTTAGACCACCTGATGGAACAATACCAACGGGGAATTTATCAGGAGGTAATCAACAAAAGGTTGTTATTGCAAGGGAAGTTAGTTTTAATCCGGAATTTATTGTTATTGCTCAGCCTACAAGAGGTCTTGATGTTGGTGCCATTGAATATGTTCATAAAGAAATATTAAATTTAAGAGAAAAAGATGTAGCTATACTATTAGTTTCTATGGAACTTGAAGAAGTATTATCTTTATCAGATAGAATAATAGTAATGTATGAAGGAGAAATAATGGGAGAAGTTAAACCAAATGAAGTAACAATAGAAGAACTCGGTTTAATGATGGCAGGACATAAAATTGAAGATATAAAAATTGAAGAAAAGCTGGCACATGGAGGGGATTCAATTGAAAATTAAACTCTCAAAGAAAACAATGAGTATTTTAGTTCCAATAACATCTGTAATAATAGCCTTATTTATAGCAGCAATCGTAATTTTATTAATAGGTAAAAATCCTTTAAGCGCTTATTGGGTTATGTTGCAGGGAGCTTTTGGAGGAAAGGCTGCATGGGCTGCAAATATTTCTAAAATGATGTCGCTTGTATTAACAGGATTAGCGGTTGGCTTTGGTTTCAGGGCCGGTATATTTAATATTGGTGCAGAAGGACAATTGATGATGGGGGCAATATTTGCCACATTTGTGGGTATAAATCTTGGTAATGTTTCTCCAGTTTTTGCAATTCCGATTACTATGTTAGCTGGTATATTGGGGGGAGCATTTTGGGCTTCAATTGCTGGTTATTTGAAAGCAGCTACAGGAGCACATGAAGTTATTACAACTATAATGCTCAACTGGATAGCTGTTTATTTAACAAATTATTTTGTTGTAGGACCATTGGCAGTTGGTCAAGGAGTTCCAAAATCACCAGAAATTGCTCAAAGTGCACAACTTCCACCATTAATGACAGTTCAGGCAAATACTTTACCTTCAGGAATTATTGTTTCTATTATAGCGGCAATATTAGTTTATATCTTATTAGAAAAAACAACAACAGGTTATGAGGTAAAAGCTGTTGGTTTTAATCCTTATGCAGCTGAAGCTGGAGCTATATCTTTAAGTAAAAATATAGTTTTGACTATGGCTATTAGTGGAGCTTTAGCAGGTTTAGCAGGTTCTCTTGAAGTTATGGCAATACATCATAGAATTTTTGGAGATTTTAGTGGAGGTAAAGGGTTTGACGGAATTTCAATTGCATTAATAGGACAAAACAATCCTATTGGAATTATATTCGCAGCATTCTTAATTTCTTCATTAAGGACAGGTTCTAACGCAATGCAATTTGCAAAAGTTCCAGATGATATAGTTACTATAATTCAGGGTATAATTATATTCCTTGTTGCTGCTGATAGAATTGTTAGAACTCTGATAATGAAATTTGCATCTCCTAAAGGTGGTGAATCAAAGTGAATGTTTTTCAAGCTATAATCTATAGTTTATCAACACCTATTTTTTATAAATTGATGTTAATGAGTGCGACTCCTTTAATATTTGCAGGATTGGGTGGAGTTTACAGTGAAATTACTGGTGTTACAAATATTGCATTGGAAGGTATAATGAAAATAGGAGCTTTTACAGCAGTTGTTTTTACATTTTATACTGGTGATCCATGGCTAGGATTGTTGGGAGCTATAATTTCTGGTGTAATGTTAGCCTGGATGCATGCTTACGTTTCAATTAGATGGAGTGCGGATCAAATAGTTAGTGCAACTGCTTTGATACTTATTGCAGGAGGATTATCAGCATTTTTAATGGAACCAATATTTGGCCATTCAGGGCAAACTGATTTTGTTGCAAAAATTCCTAAAATAAAAATACCAGCTATTCAGGATGTTCCTTTTTTCGGACAAATTTTCGATGAAATGAGCATATTTGTATATTTAGCTTTTATAGCAGTTGCTTTGAGCTGGTTTTTAATATATAAGACACCTTTAGGATTAAGAATGCGTGCAGTTGGGGAAAATCCAAAATCTGCAGATACACTTGGTGTAAATGTTTTTGCTATTAGATATTTTGGTGTATTGATGAGTGGTGTTTTAGCAGCATTTGCAGGTGCATATTTGAGTATAGGAGAATTAGGACAATTCCAGGAAAATATGCCAAGTGGTAAAGGATTTATAGCTTTGGCTGCTATGATTCTTGGTAACTGGAATCCAGTTGGAACAATGTGGGCTGCATTGCTGTTTGGTGCATCAGATGCTTTAAATATCCAATTACAATCGATACTTGACATACCACCTGAAATGAAAGCATTGTTAAACTTATTACCATTTGTGATTACTATAATTGTTGTTAGTGGATTTGTTGGTAAAACAAGACCTCCAGCAGCAGATGGTATTCCATATGAAAAAGAATAGTTTTTTAATGTTATTTTTAATGTTAAAGGCCAATCGAATTTGATTGGCCTTTTTTTACATTTATCTTAATAAAACTGTAAATATCAAAAATAGATATTATGAAATTTTTATGATATAATTTGTTCGGAATACTAACAATAAGGAGGAGGAATATGACTTTTACAATCTCTCTTGCTCATTTTTTTGCTGATTTTTTTAATTCTTTTTTTAAACCTTTAGGGCCTTATTTTATTAATAAATTTAATATTGATAGTAGGACTTTTACAACATTAATTACACTAATTGGTGCATTTTCTTCAATTTTACAAATTTTTTTTGGTTTATATTTTGATAGAAGAAAAAGAGATGGAGTTTTTGTTGTACTCCTATTATTTATAGAAATTTTGTTAATTTCTTTAATTGGGTTTGTAAATAGCTTTTATGTATTATTGATTTTAATTTTCTTTATTAGATTATTTAATTCTGCTTTTCATCCGGTTGGTGCAAGTTTTGCTGGGAGGCAAAATAAAGGAACACATGTAGCTTGGTTTTCTGTTTTTGGAACATTTGGAGCAGCTTTAGGACCTGTTTTTATTACTACTTATGTTAAAATATTTGGAATAGACAAATTATATTATGTTGGTATTATTAGTGGAATATTATTGATATTCTTTTATAAAAAATTATGGAAATATGAAAAATTAGAAATTGCAGAAAAAAGGTTCCCTGCTTTGAAAGACGCATTAGTATTAATACCTGTATTTTTGATGGTTGCTTTAAGGGGATTTATTATGAATATTTTTCATACTTTTGTTCCGATTTATCTTAATCAAAAAGGGTCAGGATTAATAATTGGTGGTGCAACATTAACTATTGGTATGATTATTGGTATGTTTACAAATTATTATGGGACTTATTTAAGAGATAAATTTGGAATAAAATTTATTAATCTTATTGGTTTTTTAGGTATGGGAATTTCGGGGATACTTATGGTTCTTATGAACACTGAAATATTAAGAATTGTTTATTTTTCTGCTTTTGATGCTTTTGGTTTTTTGACAATGTCTGCTAATTTGGTTGAAGCACAAATTTTAATGCCTAAAAATAAAAGTTTTGCTTCATCTGTCTCAATGGGATTTGCCTGGTCAATAGGTAATTTTATTTCAAGCGGATATTCTGCAATTTTTGGAAACAATGTTGGTTTTGTACTTTTAAGTATAAGTATATTTTCAATAATTCTTGGTATATCCTATCCAATATTTTATAAAAGAAAAACTAATATATAATAGTTGAAAAATTAAAAAAACTTTGATATAATCATTTTAAGTTGTGTTATTCTCTTGGAAGAGGAGGTTATTATCTTGACAAAAACTAAGAGGCTTGTTTTAAGTTCTTTGTTTATAGTTTTAAGTATTATTTTAACAAGACTATTATCTTTTAGATTTAGTTTATTTGGCGTAGAAAGTATAAGAATTGGTTTTGGAACTTTGCCAATTATGATCTCAGCCTTTACGCTTGGACCGGGGTACGGTTTTTTAGTTGGAGCTCTTGCGGACTTTTTTGGCTATTGGATAAATCCAATGGGTCCATATGTTCCTTATTTTACTATAACTTCAGGATTATATGGGCTTTTACCTGGTTTAGTTTTCTATTATTTGTTTAAAAAAGAAGTGAAATTCTGGAATTTTGCTATATCATATTTAGCTGGAGGAATAGTTGGAATTTCAATAACACCATACCTTATTCATTCCCTTTGGGGAGTTCCGTATGCTGTATTAATACCTCCAAGAATTGCATCTTTAGCTATAAAATTCTTTTTATATCCAATGATTATATCAATGTTATATAAAAGAGTTCCACAACTCGATCAAATAACCCATTCAACCATATAATTTGGAGGTTTTTATGTTTTTTGATGATTTTGATGATTTAGATGGAATAGAAGAGTTTGATGAATTATTTGAAAAAATGAATAAAATAGAACAGCAATGTCCTGTATGTGTTCAATGTGGATACTGCTGTAAGCATACACCATGTTATTATGGAAAATGGAATGAAGAAAAAAACCAATGTGAATATTTAACAGAAGATAATAAGTGTAGTAAATATGAAGAAATTATTGAATATGAAAATAGCATAAATTTGAAAGTTAAAATGTTTGGAAGCGGCTGTTGCTTAAATTATTTAAATCCTGTTAGATTGAATAAGCTTAAAACTCTTAATGAAAACAATGAGTCAATTTAATTGACTCATTGTTTTTTATTTTAATTTTCTTATTAATTTTATTGCGTCCTGAGGACACACCTCATGACAAACATAGCATCTGATACACTTTGAATAATCAATAAATTTATCATTGTCAATATCAATTGCTTCTGCAGGACATCTAGTTTCACATAATTTACATTCTACACATTTATTTTTATTTATTTTAGGAACTCTTTCGAAAATTCTTACTAAATTGGTTACAGTTTCAAAAATTGGTGCTGTCAAAGGTAATTTTATTCGTTCTCCTTCCCAATTTGATTCTATCTCGTAATGAGGGATCAAACCTCTCTTCATGGCTTCTTTTATAATATATACATACTTTTCTTTTATATTTAAAGATTTAATAATAGCATGATCAAGAGCATAAGCATTCTCCGAAACACCTAAAACATTAAAATATTTTTGAACACCATTTGCTGGGCCATTACCTTCCATTCCTAATATACCATCCAGAATATTCAATGTGGGTTTTACTATATTATGTATATCTATTATAACATTAGCAAAATTAGTATTTGTTTTAGCTCTAAAATGCCATGCGGATTTTTCTTTTCCAACAACACAACCAAATGTATTTTTCACTGCTAAAGTCATAATCATTTGTACATGCGTTTTTAATTTTGCTATATTTACAATCTTATCTGCTTCCAAAACTTTTTTAGATATCATAATTCCTTTAAAATTTTCGCCATCAATTTCTACTGGACTATCCAATTCCACAATAGGAACATCTAATTTTTTACAAACGTCATATATTCCATTTGCTTTAACAGCTTCCAGAGCAGTTCCAGTTGCAGGGCTATCTCCCAAATAAGGTTTTGTTCCAATATCAATTAAAAATTTTAATATAACCTCGACTATTTTGGGATGAGTTGTTATACCACTTTCAACACTTTTGGGAGATAACAAATTTGGTTTAACTAAAACTTTATCACCCTCACTAAATCTATCTTCATACTTTTTTAAAATAGGAATTAATACATCTTCTGCATTATCATAACTAACACATTTTTTTAAATATACTTTCATATAATCACCTCTTGAAAAAGTCTAAAGTTTTTCTCAATATATACCTTTTAAATAAATAAGAAGTCAAATGACCACTTGGAATAGAATATAATTTCTTTCTAACATTAATTGCATTATATAAATCCATTGTGGAATTTTTAGGAATAAATATATCAAACAAAGCTTTGAACATGATTGTTGGTGCCTTAACAAATTTTGCAAAAGTTAAAGGATCATATTCAAAACATGCAATTGGTGCCTTATCTAAATCCACTTCAGGATTATCCAATTTTTTTAAATAAATTGGATAATCATTTTGATGATATAACCTACACTTCTCGGGATTACATTCTTTATTTTCTTCATATTGAACTCTCAATACACCAGTTACAAAACTTTTCCATGTAATATGATAAAAATTTCCTCCTGTAACTGCCAGAGATAATCCTTTTATATCTTGTCTTAATGATGAGGCTATTGTTGAGACCATCCCTCCAAAACTAAATCCCATTAAATATAATTCGCTATTAAACTTTTCTTTTAAATAATTTAGTGTTGTAAGTATATCTACTACAGAATGTTCAAATCGAGCTCTTAAAACATAATTATTCGTTGTTGATAAAAACATTTCTCCACTTTTATAACCTGATGGGGTTCTGTCAAAATGATAAGGTAAAATCATTAGTGCACTATTATAACCATTTTTTGCAAAGTTTTCTGGAAACCATTTTAAATATTTTAAATTTTTTGTACCCAAACCATGAATAAAAAGAAGTGTTCTATCAGATTGTGCATTGTAAGTATACACAAATATTTTAGAAGATTCTGAATATTTGCAAGGATAATTTGATTTTAATAACGTTAAATCATTAGTTTCTTTTAATATTATTGGATTATTACTATAGTTTTTTGCAAATATCATATTACACCTCACTATTAATAGTGTTTGTGATTTAAATAACTACTATATGTGGTAATTTTAAAGAAAAATATAAAAAGATTAAATAATTTTCATATATAATGGTACTACTAATATCATATCACAAATAGGGGGAAAAAATGAAAAAAATAGCAGAATATTTTAAAGGAAAATCTGTAAGAATAAATATTGAAGGAAATATTGGAAGTGGAAAAACTACTCTAGCTAATGCTTTATTTTACAAACTCAATGCTGATGAATTAATTTTAGAAGAATTTGAAAATAATCCTTATTTACCGCTATTATATAAAAACGAGGATGTTGGTTTTCAAACAGAAATGTTTTTTTTAGTATCAAGATACAAACAATATCAAAAAAATAATTATTCTAATCTTGTGATCTCTGATTATGATATGTTGAAAAATAAGATATTTGCTGATATCACTATAACGAATAAAAAAGAAAAGGAAAAATTTTTTAAAATTTATGAGATTCTTACTCAAGATATCAGAAAACCAGAAGTTTTAATATATATTGATACTGATGTCGATACTATTGTGGAACGTATAAAAAGAAGAAATAGGGATATGGAAAAAGTCATTGCAAGAGAATATCTTGAATTAGTGGATAATGGCTACAAAAATTATTTTTCAAATGAGAAAGATTTTTTATATATTAATGGAAATACATTTAATGTATTTGATGAAAAACAATTAAAACATTTATTAGAAAGAATAATTGAATATCTGGAGGGGAAATTATGGGTAAAATGATAGTTTTAGCAGGAAATGTAGGAGCGGGCAAATCAACTTTTACCAGAGTATTATCAGAAAGATTAGGATTCACACCCTATTATGAATCTGTAAATGATAATCCTTTTTTGGAAGATTTTTATCAGGATCAAAAAAAATGGTCTTATCACCTACAAACATTTTTTTTATTTCACAGGTTTAATAGTATAAAACAAATAATAGATTCTAAAGATAATGCTATATTAGATAGATCCATATATGAAGATGCTGAGATTTTTGCAAAAAATTTATATAACAATGGAAAAATGAGCGAAAGAGAATATCAAACATATAGACAGATTTTTTATACAATGCTTGAATTTTTAAAAAAGCCTGATTTATTAATATATATAAAAACAAGCGTAGATACTGTTGTTAAAAGAATAAAAAAAAGAGGGCGCGAAATGGAAATGCAAGTACCTATAGAATACTGGAAACAGCTTGATGACCTTTATATGGAATGGATAAATAATTATAATCAGTCAAAAATATATGTTGTTGATGGTGATACGATTGATATCGTCGAAAATCCGGAATATATAGATAAAATCGTTGAAGATATTTCAGAAATATTAGAATTAGAAAATGTAAAATAGCCAAACGGCTATTTTACATTTTAAGTGAAATTGCTTTTATTTATAATTTAAAATTTATCCAAACTTCTCTCTTATAATGGCAGTAAGGTTGTTTTCCGGTTTTATCATAATAATCCTGATGATAATCTTCCGCTAAATAAAATTCTTTTGCTGGTTCAATTGACGTTGCAACAGTAAATTTTTCCGACAAAGTTTTTTTTAATTCTTCTGCTATTTTTTTCTGCTTTTCATTTGTATAAAATATAACACTTCTATATTGAGTTCCAATATCAGGACCTTGCCTATTATATTCTGTGAAATCATGAATTTCAAAAAAATACTTAATTAAATCCTTTTCTGAGATTAAATCTTTATCAAAGATTATTTCGACTGTTTCAGCATGTCCAGTTCTGCCTGTACAAACATCTTCATATGTTGGATTTTCATAATTTCCACCCATATATCCAACATTGGTTTCTAAAACTCCATTTAATTTTTTGAATAAATGTTCAACTCCCCAAAAACATCCAGCTGCAAAATATATTTTATCTACTTTACTCACAAAATCATCTCCTTCTGAAAAAGTATCTAATACTTTTATTATATCATAATAAAAACAAAAATATTAGAATAAATGTCATTCCATAATTGGAACGACATTTATATTTTTAATTTTATATAACTTTTTCAACAATATAATCATCAATATTTCTCTTTTCAGAATTGATATTTACTCCTATTAAATATATTTCATTTTCAAATCCTATCTTTTCTATTCCCTTAAATGTTAAATACCCAGCCTGTGCAAAAAATATATTCGCATTGGCATCTTCTATTTCTCTTGTTGAGAAATCCATTGCATTTACTGTCGTTTTTACGAGTTCCTCATATTCTATTTTTTTTCCTTTTATGTAATTGTATAAGAATGATGGAGATCCGCTTTCAAACCAATAATTTTTAAATCTTTTCTCATCAAAAAATTTCAATACTGAAAAGGGATTATATACGTAATGTTCTCCATCATTTGTAATTCTGTATTCCTATTGGTAATTTTTTCATCTAATCGCCTCCGTATACATATATACATCCATTCTAATTATACTTCTACTTTTTTTCGTATTCATACACCAGTAATACATTAACACACTTCTTTAGGAACTGATGCAATACTGCTCTTTTCCAAAATTTCTTTTTTGTATATTGTAAAACAACATTCTTTTTATTTAACAATTTTCATTAAGGCATCGTAATTATCTACTACATCATACTTGATTTTCTTATCCTCAAAAATACTATTTAAAACTTCAAAATGCTTTTTTGCATATTCTATTTTTAACCTTTCTTTTTCTCTAATCTCCATACTATCCAAACTACCCTTAGTTTCAGCAATAAAATATATATTTTTTTCATCACCGTTTTGTATAACTATTGCCCAGTCAGGATTATAATTTCCAACAGGTGTTTCTATTTTAAAATCACTTGGTAATTTTGCATATACTTTTATTTCCGTTCCAATTTCAAGGCCACTTTCAGCAAATTTTCTCTCTATTCTTGAATCAAATTTCAAATAATTATATATATGCTTTTCCACTTTTATTACATTTTCATCCAATTTCCCCTCAAATTTTTTTATAGTAAAAATACTATTATCATAAGTTTCTTCTGTCAAATTGTATTTTATATTTTCAATTAATGTTGTACCTATTTCATTATTTATCAAATTAGAAACTTTTAATATAAACTCTTCAGGATTTAACTTAAACATATCAAATTTTTCTCTGCTTATTCCTTGTAAAATTTTTATTATGGTTTTCCTGAGTAATTTTGTATTTTTTGAAATTTCACCAATTAAATCATACTTAATTTCACCATAATCAACTGCTAAATTTTCATATTTAACTTTTTCTGTTTTTAAAGTTTCACCTTTTTCTAAGTCATACTTTTCAAATTTATCAATTTGTTCCCCTTCAACAATTTTTACTTTTATAGGAGTTATTTTTAAATTTTTATTTATTGATTCAATGCTCTTTTGTATTAATTCATCAGTGTTAAAGTCAACTTCATAAATAGTCTTTTTATTTATTAAATTCCATAACTCTTTAAATTTTTCAAATTTTTCTTTGTCTGGTTCAAAATTTTCTATTTTAATATTTTTTTCTTTTTCATTTTCAGTAATTTTGAATGTTCTATCTTCATAAACTTTCTTCATAAATTTAGCGATATCTTTTTTTATATCCTTAAATTTCTCAGAAAGATTAAATTTCCCATTTTCAAAATCCTCGATAAATTTATCAGTTATTTCATCTTTGTCATTTAGATAACCATTGTTTACTAAGTCTGCATATAATAATGATGCATCTTGTTTTTTGAGTTTTACTTTTCTCCCATCTTCATTTATAAATTCTCTCTTTTCAAAAACTTCTAATGGTAAAGAGGTTATCCTATCTTTTAGTGATTCCAAAATTTCGTTTTGTAATTGCTTAGCAAAATTTTCATATGACTCATTTGCAATTATAGTTAAATGATTTATATCAAAAAATTCTTCTTCTAACTTTTTACTATCCATTCTTTCCCCATTTTGATTAACACAAATTCTCAAACCTCTACCTATTTCCTGCCTTTTGCTTATTTCTGAATGGGTATGCCTTAAAGTACATATTTGAAATACATTAGGATTATCCCAACCTTCTCTTAATGCAGAATGTGAAAATATAAACCTTGTTGGTTCTTCAAAAGACAGTAATCTTTCTTTATCTTTCATTATTAAATCATAAGCGGATATATCATCACTTTCTTTTTCTTTTCCTTTAGCTTTCGAATCAACAAATCTTCCTTTTTTATCAATTGAAAAATATCCATTATGAACATTTTTTGCATCATGAGTTTCTAAATATTGCCTATATTCTGCATCTAAAAATACATCTTTTAAAATTTCATTTTTTATTTTTTCATACTCTTCTTCAAAAAAAGAAGCATATTCTCCTTTTAATTCATTACCTGTATCACCATATTTCCTGTATTTTGAAACTTCATCTATAAAAAATAAGCTTAAAACTTTTATTCCTTTTTTAAATAATTCTTTTTCTTTTTCAAAATGTCTTTTTATAGTTTCTCTTATTTGCACTCTTCTAATAGCATTTTCATTTGCTTCAGAACCATAGACATCTCCTGTTTTTAGTTCTATTCCATTTAAAAATCTTATTTTATTTTCCAATCCATCTATTGTTTCTACAACAAAACCTTCTTTATACTGTGTTAATTCTCCGCTGAGTTCATATAAATTATCCCCATTTTTTACCTTTATTTCTTTTCTTTTTATTCCACTTTTTCCTTTTGTTTCAATTTCAATATAAGCTTCCGGATAATGTTTTTTACTTATATTTATTCTGTCTAAATATATATAGCTATCAGTTCCTGTAGTTCCAACCTGTTCTATACCGATAACTCCTATTTTTTTTACAAGCTTTTCATTATAAGCATCAATAGCATCGAGTTTATAAATTTTATTGTATTCTTTTTTGTGAGTTGCAGAGTATCTTAATATAAAAAGCGGAGTAAATTCCTTAAATTTCTTCTCGGCATTTCCAAATTTTTGAGGCTCATCTATAATCAAAATAGGATTTGCTCTTTTTATTAAATCTATTGGTTTTTGAGAATTAATACTATCCAATTCTTGATATATTATTCTTGCATTTAAACTATTTTTATTTATGTTAAATGCCTGATGATTCATTATAATAACTTCAATATCTGGAGTGTCTGCAAAATGCTTTATATTGATTAAATTACTTTTATTTTTAGTATCGTATATAAAAAATCTTATTTTCTTTTTATAATCTTCAAAAAAATGATCTTTTGTTATTTCTAATGATTTATATACACCTTCTCTTATGGCAATTGAGGGAACCATAATAATAAACTTATTCCAACCATAATGTTTATTTAGCTCAAACATAGTTTTTGTGTAAACATAAGTTTTACCTGTACCTGTTTCCATTTCTATACTAAAATTTAAAATGTCATCTAATTTTTTAAGTGTTTTATCAACTCTTAATCCATTTTCTTTTTGAATTTCCTGTAAATTTTTTAATATTTCTTCTTCGGTTATCACTAATTTATTATTTGAAAAAATTGATATATCTTCCCATTCTTTTACTTGATTTATTAATTCATTGCTTTTTAAAATTCTATCCACTAATGATTTATTTAATTTATTTGGCTGTCCCTTAAATAAATTAACAACAGACATAGCTGCTTTTTCTTGATAATCAAGATGAGTAAATTTTAATTTCATTATCTATACCTCCGCTATAAGACAATATAATGACTATGATTTTTCATTTTCTTCGTTGTTTTTAATTTTTAAAATATAAAAACTACCTTTTGTCTTTCCTATTTTTTCCAAAACACCTTTTTTAGTTAAATTTTTAAGAATTTCTCTTGCTCTTGCAGATTTTACATTTAATATGTTTTCTACAATTTTCAAGTTAATTTTCTTATTTTTAATCACAAAATTATAAATTTTTTCTTCCTGGTTTGTTAAATCTATTTTTTCGCTGGTTTTTCGCTGGTTTTTCGCTGGTTTTTCGCTGGTTTTTCGCTGGTTTTTCGCTGGTTTTTCGACACTACTTAATATTTTTTTGTTTCCTTCAAATTTTGGCCTATGAAAAACAACATTCACAAAATTACCGCTCTCTTTTATTTCAAATTTAATATTCTTTTCTTTACATAACTTTTTAATTTTCTCAATGCCACTACCCCATGTTTCTACATACTTTAATTCTCTAAAGAGATTTGCCAAAATTTTATTTCTTATTTCACTTCTACCATTCATAACTTCTTCTATTGTTAATCCATTTGGGAACCCACCAGGTGAAGCAATTTCAACAATATCATCATAAACCGCAATTTTAATATCACTATTTCTTAAATAATTTCTATGAATTACTGCATTTATTAAAACCTCTCTAAGAGCTAAAATTGGAATTTCAAGATCTTCTTTTAATTGCAAGCCCTTAACTTCTGCATTTAAATTAAGATGATTCTGTAAAAATTTAATTGAATTTTCTAGATTATAAAATAAACTTTTATCAAACTCTTTTTTATCTATAAAAATTTCTTTTGTAACGCCTTTAAATCTTGCACATTTTATCATTGTATTATCAAATTTACCAAGTGCAATTAAAAGGGCATTTGTTGGCAAATCCTTACCATTTACTTTTTTTATAAGTTTTAAATTTCTTAATTTATCGTAATCACATTTTTTACCTATCTTTTTAAATTCATCATAAATTATATTTAAATCAATATCTTTAATATCAGTTTCAAAATTTATTTCTTCATCAAAACTTTTATTAAATCTCTGTCTTTGAAGTTCGACTATCATTTCTTCATCTGCAACCCTATTTGTTGAACCTATTCTTACATAGGTTCCTTTTAATTTCCCTTTACTCTTAAGATAATAAGGAAGTAATGAACCACGAAAAATTTCTATAACCAAAACAACTTTTCCTTCAATATTTTGAGCATAAATTTCTGGTAAAATTGTCGGATAACATAAATCATTTATAATTGAAGAAATTTTTTCTTCATATTCAAATATTTTATCTTCTTCAATTCCAATTATTTCTTTATTATCCTTAACTCCAATTATTAATTTACCCCCACTCGTATTACTAAAAGCTACAACCGTTTTAGCAATAGTTTCACTTGATGGAATTTTTTCCTTTAATTCAAGTTTTTTGTTTTCACCTTTTCTTATTTCATCTAAAATCATTTTTATCACCATCTATAGAACAACGATATCATTATCATTTATATTTGGCAATGCTTTTTTTAATTGTTCTTCAATATTAAAACGATTAGCATCTTTTTTAAATGCTGTTTCTCTGAATACAATCCTTAATGGATTGCGTTTAATTATTTCATTTATTATTTCTTCATTGATACTTTCACCAAAATATGCTGCTAATAAATTATCTTCTACAAAAAATATTTTCTTTTCCTTTATTTCTTTTTCTTCTATTTTTAAATTTAATTCTAATCCCAAATCAAGTATTACTTGAGTTAATAAATCCTCATCATTTCTATCCTCTTTTATATTTGTTTCGAATAATGTTAATTGCTGTTGTGTTAATTCAGAAGGATTATAATATATTTCTTTCATATTTGAAGTATCTACTTTATATACTCTAAAACCTATATCTAAGTTTTTTATGTGCTCTATTTTTTCTTCTAATTCTTTGATTTTAATTTCAATTTCTTCAACCTTTGTTTGAGTTTCATCACTAAAAAGTTTGTTTTTTAATTTTTCAATTTCCTTTTTTTGCTTTTCAAGTTCTTTTTCATATTTTTCTAAATAGTCTTTTTTTATTTTCTTTCCAGCTCTTCTAATTCTTTCTTTTCCTATTTCAGCAATAGTTGGAGTTTCAATCCCAAGTTCATCTTTTACAAAGTCATAGGCTGTTTTATTTTTTTCTGGATCAATTGGTTCTGGTAATTGAACCATTATAAATTGTCTGTTTCCTCCATCTTCAGCATTTAATTCCATTACTGCATGTGCTGTTGTGGCAGAGCCGGAGAAGAAATCGAGGATTAAATCATTTGTGGAAACAATTGATTTTATATATTTTTTTAGTATAGCAGTATTTTTGGGGTTTTCAAATATTTTCTTATTAAACAATTGATTTAATTCTTTTATTCCAGATGAACTGGCAATATTATCTATAAAACTTTTAAAAGGCTTCTTTTTCATTATTTTTATATAGAATTTATCATCTTTACTATAAATTAATTTTTCGTTTACGAATTCTTTTTTTAAAATAGAATAACCATTTTTTGTTTTTTTTATTAAAATCTTATTTTTTTCAAAATTAAATTTATCCAACGCCCAAGTCCAACACCCAAGTCCAACACCCTTTTTGGGAGGTCTAATTACAATATACCCTTTTTCTATTAGGTCTTGTCTTGTTTTATAAACTTTCTTTTCATCATTACTTACTTTTGCCAATTTTTTATCATAATCATCAATAGCAAAAAAATCTCCATTTTTCTCATTAAAATAAATTGAATATCCTAAATTAGGTCTTGCATTTAATAATCCTCCAGCACCGCCAGTAGTAATTCCAGCACCAATATAATAAAATAGTTCATTTTCATCTTTAAAAACTTCCTTAATTTCATATTCCGTTTTATAAATTAGAACATCATTTGTTTTCTTATATACTAATATGTATTCATGATTTTTTTCTATATTGTCAGCATCGTTTTGTGCATTTTTCTTTAACCAGACTATCTCTCCTACAAAATTCTCTTCCCCAAAAATTTCATCACAAACATGTCTTAAATTATGCACTTCATTATCATCAATACTTATAAATATAACTCCATCATCACGTAATAAATTTCTTGCAATTTTTAATCTTGGATACATCATACTTAACCAATCTGAATGATATCGCCCGTTGCTTTCTGTATTTTTAAATAATTTATTTCCCTCTTCATCTACAGCTCCAATTTCTTCTTCATATTCTTTCCTGCTTTTTTTGAAGTTGTCTTTATAAATAAAATCCTTTCCAGTATTATACGGAGGATCAATATATATCATTTTAATTTTCCCCAGATAACTTTCCTGTATTATTTTTAATGCTTCTAAATTATCCCCTTCTATGTAAATATTTTTTGTATTTTCAAAATTTACACTTTCTTCTTTTTTTGGTCTTAAAGTTTTTGTTATTGGCAGACTTGCATTTAATATAGCTTCTTTTTTGCCAACCCAATTTAAGCCATATCTTTCTCTTGAACCTTCAACTAAAAAATCCGATAATACCTGTTTTAATTTATCAAAATCTATTCCTTTTCTTATATTTCCATTTTCATCCATTATTTCTGTTATAACGTCTGGAAAAATTTCTTGCAATTTTTTTATATTTTCCTGTTGTAAATCTTTTGTTTTCATATCAAGTTTTTTCATTTTAAAACCTCCTGATGATTTTTTCTATTATTTATTATAATATTTTGCTTTTATTTCTTCAATTTTATTTTTTATCTCTTTTATTTTTTTATGTATTTCAGCTTTTCTTTTAAATTGCTTTTCATTAATCATTTTCTTTTCTAATATCGATATTTCTTTTTCAAGTTTTTCCAGTTCATTATCAATTTTAATTATCTTCTCAAAATCTAAAGATGGATTTATATTTCTTTTTATAAATTTTTTTATTATATTTTGATAGCAATTTTTTAAATCAATTCCATAAAATTCAAAATTTATATCTTCATTCCAATTTGAAAAATAGTATTTTTCAATGTTTTTTTTATTTTTTAGTGCAATGGCATAACAGTAATTATTTTCATATATAAAGTTATATAATATCACGTAGGGTATTGATTTATCTATTATTTGTAATGCTTTTTTGGGAATTTCTGCTATTTTTAGTTCAATTTCAAATATTTGAATTTCTTCTACTTCCTTAGTTTTTTTTATCCCCACAGTTTCTTCTGATAATTTATATTTCCAGGTTATTTTTTTTATTTTATCTATAAACTCTGCTTTTATTTTATTATTTATATTTGATTTTTCATAAAATTTATTTTTGGGTATAAATCTGTCAACTTTACAATTTTCTGGTAAGGATATCATTTTTTCACATCCCTTTATTTTATGACAACAAATGCAATTAACTCAAAATCTTCTAATCCCTTTATATTATTTAAAAGAGCTGTTGTTCCTCCTTCTGAAAATAAGCTATCTACTTCCTTTTCTTCTTTTACATTTAATATTGATTCTATACATTTATTAAGTAAATTTGTGTATTTTTCCATGTTCTTTCCATCATTAGTTTCTTCGTTAAATATTTGATAAACTTCTTTTATTGGCTCATCATATCCTTTTGATATAGCTCTTATAATATCAAGCGTTTTTTTCACGTTCAAATGATTTGACAATACTTCTCCATTTTCTTTTATGTATACTAAATAAAATGGGTGTAATTGATTGATTTTATCTATATTTATTTCTGTATTTATATTTTTTAATATAAAAATTACACCTTCTTCTATTCCTTTCGAAATATCTTTTTTACATACTGCATGAATACCTTTTGGTAAATCTTCCAATTTGTTATTTTTTATATAATTGATTAAATCCATCCTGAAATCATTTAATCCAAGATCGGTTATGGATATCCCAGAATTCATTTCTTCTAAATCTATAATTTCATTTTGTAATCTTTCAAGTTGTTTTTTTCTAAAAGATAGATCCACTGATTCATTTGTAAGAATGTTTTCTTCTCCTGTGGCTGACATATCTACAATATACATTCTTGCCTCAACCCTGCTTTTCAATTTGATATATTCATCAAGAGATATTTGTGGCCAGAAGTTTATAAGCTGAATATATTCATTTTTAGATCCAATTCTATCTATACGTCCAAATCTTTGAATTATGCGAGTTGGATTCCAATGTATATCATAATTAATTAAAGTATCACAATCCTGAAGATTTTGTCCTTCACTTATACAATCTGTTGCAATTAAAATATCTATTTCGGGTTTAGTATTATCTCTTCTTCCCTTTGATTTTGGAGAAAAATTTATCAGGATATTGTTGAATTCATTTCTTATAGGTAAAGTACTTCTGTTTTTATTATCTCCACTTATTTTTGCAGTTTCAAGATTATGTTTTTCTTTTACATATTTTGATATATGTTCATACAAATATTCAGCTGTATCTGAAAATGCTGTAAAAATTAATATCTTTTTATTATCTGGATTAATTGGATTTTCAATTTTATTATCTATTATTCTCTTCAGTTCATTTAATTTTGAATCATATTCAGGAGTTATCTTCTCTAACTCTTTTAAAATTTCAGTTGCTATTTTATAATCGTTTAATAAATCTTCTTCCCACTTTTCAAAATCTATATCAATTAAATTAATTTTTATTTTTCCACCAACATTAAATTCTTCATTTAAATATTCTTCATCTTCTTCAAAATCAGTATCTTTTATTTCTTTAATTTCTATTTCTCCATTGTTTTTCCCAGTTTTAAATTCTTCAATTAAATCAAGTTTGCTTTTTATATTTTCACTAAAACGTTTTAATGTAATTCTAAATGAATCTATAGAACTTTCTAAACGTTTTAAAAAAATAATTCTTACAAGTTTTTTTAAACTAATTTCACGCTCTTCTTGCCTGAACTTTAAGTTTTTCGAGATTATTGTATCGTATTTTTTTTCATAATAAGCCTTTTTAGTAGGTAATATATACATAGATGGTGCATATATTGCCAAATTAAAATAACTCAATCTTTTGTAAAGTTCTTTCATTCCCATAAAATCTGGAAGATTTGTAATTTCACTTCTTACATTTACTGGTTTCAATCTTTTTGGGAATTTTCCAAGTTTTTTTACATCATAATATCTTTCTATGTGTTTTCTGCTCCTCGCAATTGTTACTTCATCTAATAATTTGAAAAAATCAAAATGAGAATTTAACATTTTTAGAAGATTATTTCCTGTTCTTTTTTCAATTGGTAATTTACTCCATTCGTTAAATATCTGTTGAGCTCTTCTAAGGATTGTATCAATAGATTTTTCAACACCTAACTTTTCATTTATTTTATTTGTTTCTCCTTCATAAGCTAAAGCTAATTGATTTTTCAAGTCGTTAAATTTATTATTTACGGGTGTCGCTGAAAGCATTAAAACTTTTGTTTTTACTCCTTTTTTTATAACATCTTCAAGTAATTTTGTATATCGAGTTTTCTTCTCTTTTCTCGCATTATTATTTCTAAAATTATGCGATTCATCAATTACAATTAAATCATAATTACTCCAATTTATTCTTGACAAATCTTTTCCATTCGAATATCCACTTTCTCTTAAAAGGTCTGTGTGATAAAGAACATCATAATTAAATCTATCTTTTATCAATGGGTTATCTTCATAATTTCCAGTAAAGGTAAGCCAATTATTACCAAGTTTTTTTGGACATAAAACCAGGATATTTTTATTTCTTTCCTGATAATATTTAATAACTCCAAGTGCAGTAAACGTTTTACCAAGACCTACACTATCTGCCAATATACAACCATTATGTCTTTCTAATTTGTTTATAATACCAAGAACCGCATCTTTTTGAAAATCGTATAGCATATTCCATATAATAGAATCTTTAAATCCCGTTTTTTCATTAGCTAATTCATCTTCTGATACTTCCAATAAGAATTCGTTAAAAATATTATATAAAATAAAATGATATATTTTTTCTGGTGAATTTTCTTTGTATAAATTTGACAAATATTCTAACACATCATTAGTTATATCTTTTAAAATTTTTTCATCATTCCATATTTCTTCAAATTTTTTCAGATATTCTTTTGTTATTTCTTTATTGGTTATTTTATTTATAAATCCAAAAATCGTATTATCATTTTTATATCCAAAACCCGCACTGCTAAATTCATTTATTCCAATATAAAGAATATTTTTATTTTGATTATATATATTGAAATTTGGTTGTATAACTTCTTTTTTTCTATTGCTTTTAAATTTAACTTTTTTCTTTATCCAATTCTTACATTCTTTAGCTAAAGCTTTTCCTTTCATTTCATTTTTTAAATTTATTTCAAAATAAGAACCACCAATTGCTAATTTTCTTTCAATAGCATTTAATTTAAATTGTCTATGTTCTTTTTTATTGTTCTCTTCTTCAACAAAAGTTGGATCTATAAATATAAATCTCATTCTATCTATTTTGTTTAGTTGCTTTTTTAATGTTTCATAACCATAAATTGAAAAAATAGATGCAGCTATATCTATTTTATCTCCTTTTTCTATATTCTTTTTCAAATCCTCTCCAACTTTATTGACTTTATTATCAAATATCATTTGCTCATTCAAAAGAAACACCTCTTTTTTTAATTAGTGTTTTTTGTATTTCAATTTTAAACTTAGACTATATTTTTTAATATCTAACCGATACTATTTTACATAAAATTTTAACATTTACTACATTTAAATTATATCATTTTATTTTAAAAAGTCAAAAAAATTTTATCAATATAAAAACAAAAATATTATAATAAATGTCATTCCATAATTGGAACGACATTTATATTTTTAATTTTATATAACTTTTTCAACAATATAATCATCAATATTTCTCTTTTCAGAATTGATGTTAATTCCTATTAAATATATTTCATTTGCATTATCTATGTATTTTTCATAATACTTCTTTTCTTTTATTTGAGATATTGCATCAGTTGCACTTTTGTCCAGTTTTATTTCAAATATATATATTTTGTCTTCATATTCTAATACTAAATCTATTCTTCCTAAATTTGTTAATTCTTCTGCTTTTACATCTATTCCTGCTGATGCTATTATTGTGAATATTAATGAGTGATAATACTTTTCTTCTTTTTTGTGTAAGTTATACGGTATTGCACTTATTATTTTTTTTATTTCTTCTATTAATCCTTTTATGTCATTTTCTGCTATTTTTATGTATATTTCATTTACTATTTCTAATTCGTCTTCTTTTAGTCCATAGTTCGCTTCTAATATTAGTTTTGAGAATGAGTTTTTTACTTCCAGATTTGGATAGTCAAGTATATATTTTTTCACTAATCCATATCTTTTTATTCCTTTAAATGTTAAATACCCAGCCTGTGTAAAAAAGATGTTTGCATTGGCATCTTCTATTTCTCTTGTTGAGAAATCCATTGCACTTACTGTGTTTTTTACTAAGTCATCATATTCTATTTTTTTCCCTTTTATATATTCATACAAAAAGCTTGGCGATCCGCTTTCAAACCAGTAATTTTGAAATTCTTTTTTTTGAAAGAATTTTAATATTGAAAATGGATTATATACATAATGTTCTCCGTCAAATGAGAATCCATTATAATATTTTTTCATTTCTTTTAGCAATTGTTCCTTTGTGATATTAAACTTTTTTGCTGTTTGTTCTATATATTCAACAAAGTAATATTCTATTTCTTCTTGGGTATATCCAAGCATTTGCGAATAATCTGTATCAAGAGATATATCATTTAAATTATTTAATGCAGAAAATACTCCTGTTTTTGTGAATTTCGTAATCCCGGTTATAAATACAAATTTTATGTATTCATCTTTTGATTTTATTGTTACATAAAAATCTCTTAATATTTCTCTATATCTTTCTGCTTTTTCTTTATTATTTATATTATCCAATATTGGCTTTTCATATTCATCTACTAGTATTACTACTTTTTCTTTTTGGCCTAATTTTATTATTAATTCATTAAATGCAAATTTATAATCTTCTTCTGTTATTTCTATATTATTTCTCATACCTTCTTCTTTTATTATTTTCGTTAAACTTTTTTTGAATCTTTCTTCATTATCTGTTGCAACATCTAATATGTTTATCCTGATTATAGGATATTCTTTAAATTCCCATTTGTCATATATGTATGTATCTTTAAATAATTCTTTTTCTCCTTTGAATAGATAATATAATGTTGATATTGTTAAGCTCTTTCCAAATCTTCTTGGTCGGGATAAAAAATAAAACTTTCCTTCGTTTAGCATTTTATATATATACTTTGTTTTATCTACATATGTATAATTTTCTGTAATTATTTCTTTATAATCTTGTATTCCTATTGGTAATTTTTTCATCTAATCGCCTCCAGACATAAAAAAATAGCTTTTTCTTTTTTTATCATTATTTATATAAATTTTATGTTCTAAAAACAGCCACAATTAACAGTTATTTTACATGCCCTCTTATAATTCTTTAATTTATTCTTCATCTCTTAGTTTTAAAATATAATAACTGCCTTTTGTTTTTCCTCTTTTTTCCAAAATATCTTTTTTAGTTAAATTCTTAAGAATTTCTCTTGCTCTTGCTGATTTTACATTTAATATATATTCTATATTTATTATAACATATATTTATATACGGTTTTTATTTCAATATAATCGCAAAAAATAATTTCACCTTCAATTTAAATATGTTATAATCAAAATGTGGAGGTGAAAGAATGAAGAAATGTGGAAGAGATGTTTTAAAGTCAAATTGGAAAGATTTAGAGGTTGAGATTCCTGATAGAAAAAAAGGGATTCCTATTCCGCCATATATTAAACCTTTTGACGAAAATGGGGAATTTATTGATTTAACCCCTATTGAAAAAATTAATTTAGGTAATGTTGATTTAAAAGAAGTTCTTAATAATAGGATGAGTAGAAGAAATTTTTCTGATATACCATTGTCTTTAGAAGAATTATCATACTTATTATATTATACTCAAGGGATACGAAATATAGTAAAAAATAAGGTTATTTTCAGAACAGTTCCATCCGCTGGTGCTACTCATCCTTTAGAAACATATTTGTTGATTTTTAATGTTGAAGGTATTGAAAAAGGATTATATAGATATATACCAACTATCGATAAATTACAATTATTAAAAAAAGGAGATTTTTCAAAAGAAGTTATTGAAGCAACATTAGGACAAATATTTGTTGGAAATAGTGCTGTAGTTTTTGTTTGGACAGCTATTCCCTACAGAACAGAGTGGAAATACTCATTTGAAGCTCATAAGACTATTGCTATTGATGCTGGGCATGTTTGTCAAAACCTTTATTTAACGGCAGAATCCATAAATTGTGGGACTTGTGCAGTTGCAGCTTATGATCAGGAAAAGATGGATAATTTAATTGGTGTTGATGGTGAAGAAGAATTTGTAGTTTATTTAGCACCAATTGGAAAAGTAAAATAATTTTACTTAAAAAGCTCCAGTAAAACTGGAGCTTTATCTTTTTAAATTAATTCTACTATTTTGTTTATTCTTTCAATGAAAAAATCTCTATCTGGCGGAGTGAATATTTCCTGAGGATATAAATATATGTATGCAAATATTTTATCTATTGGGTCAATAACTAGTTTTATATTTGTTCCGTTTATGTAATCCACAATTTCTTTTAATAATTTAATTGATGTTTTATTATCGGTATTTATCTTAAATTTCCATGTTTCTATTTTTTCGCCTTTTATTTCAAGTGTTTCCATTTCAAATTTTTCCACAAAATCACTCCTTTAATATTTTATATACAGAGTCTATATTATTTTTAAATGTTGCTATTATTTCTCCTTTTGAAAGGTCAAAATCTTTTTGGGATATTCCATATATCTCTAATCCAGCTTCTTCTGCAATTAATACGCCTGCTGCTAAATCCCATGGTCCTAATCCATATTCCCAGTAACCGTCTATTTTTCCTTCAGCTAATAAACATAATTCTCCAGCTGCACTTCCTAAAATTCTTACTTCGTGAATATATTTATGAACTTTTTCTATAGCCTCATATGCATTTTTGAATAACTCAGGTTCATATGGCCATCCAGTAACAAAAATTGATTCTGATAAATCTTTTTCTTCATTTCTATATAACTTCAAACCATTTAGATAAGCCCCTTTTCTTGTTTCAGCATAATATAATTTATCATTTTCAGGCAAATACACTACCCCATAATTTATTTTTCCTTCATCTATCATAGCGATTGATATTGAATAAAAATCCATTCCATGAACATAATTTAATGTTCCATCTAAAGGGTCTATTACAAATACTTTTTTTCCATGTTTAAGTATTCTTTTATCGCCATTCCAATTTTCTTCTGCAAGTATTATGGCTTCTGGTATTTCATTCATTATTGTATCTATTATAAGTTTTTGAGATTCTAAATCAGCTTCGCTTACTAAGTCAGATGATGATTTTTTTGTTCGAATATTTTTTAAATTCTTTTTTTTCATTAATAATATATCCCCAGCATTTTTTGCAGCTTTTATCATTACCTGCAAAATGTCCATTTTTATCACCCCGATATGAATATTTTAGTTTTTATTTTTTGTGAATATATATGAGCTAATCTTGTTGGTTCTGGTATTTTGTATTTTGTTGTATATTGTAAAGTTATATTTTTAGTTTCTTCCAGTGTTATATAATTACCTGGAGAAACAAAAACAGGTTTTACATTATCTCTTGTTCGCAGTACAATTCCTATTTTGCTTTTTTCTTTGTCAAATAAATATGATGAACATCCTTTTTCAAAACATGGTTCAATATAATTTCCAAATAATCTTGATTTTGCTATTCCTATTGTTGGAATATTTATGAAAAACGATGCATGTGTTGCTATTCCCATTTTTCTTGGATGAGCTATTCCCTGACCGTCAAAAAATACTAAATCAGGTTTTGTTTTTAATTTTTTCCATGTTTCTATAAAAATTGGCAATTCTCTAAAAGCTAATAAACCTGGAATATAAGGAAATTCAACTTTCTGATAATGATAAACCAATTCTATTTCTTTAAAATCTCTATTTATTTCTATTATTATAGCTATTCCGTAATCTTTAAAAAAAGACAGATCTACTCCTGCTACAATTTCTGGAGTTTTAGTCAACTTTTTTAAATTTATTTTTTTTGATAGATTTTTTTGAATTTCAATACATTTTTTTATTTCAATGTTTTTAAATCCATGTATATTATTTATTTTCATTTTTCTATTAATGCAACAGCATATGCCTCAATTCCCTCATTTTTTCCGCCAATTCCCAGACCGTTACCAGATTTTCCTTTTATATTAATTTGTGTTTCATCAATATTCATTATTTTTGAAAGTGTTTTCTTTATTATATTTTTATATGGATTTAATTTGATGTGTGATGTAACAATTGTGGTATCGATATTTATAATTTTAATCTTATGTAATTTTTTCATAACTTTTTCCAGTAGTATTTTACTATCGATATTTTTATATTCTTCAATTTCAGGAAATAATTCACCTATGTTTTCCATACCACAAGCTCCTAATAAAGCATCGATAATTGCATGGATAAGGACATCTCCATCAGAATGCCCTTTTAATCCTTTTTCTGATGGAAGTTCAATGCCACCTATATATAATTTTTTATTTTCTTCAAACGGGTGTGCATCATATCCAAATCCAATCCTCATTATTTTAACCTCACAGGCATAACAATATACATATATGAATCGTCGCCAACAGGTTTTATCATTGTTTGAGAACTCTCACTTGTTATATTAAATTCAACTTCGGAAGTACCTATATGGTCAATAGCTTCTCTTAAATATTTAGGTGAATATGCAATTAATATATCTTCTCCTTCTTTATCTATTTCAAGTTCTTCTACTGCCAATCCAACTTCAGGAGATTTGGCTGTTAATTCCATTATGTCATCTTTTATTTCCATTTTTACCTGATCATTTTTTGCAGCTATTGAAACTCTTTTCAAAACCTTTAAAAATAAATCAGTTGAAGTTATTACTTTTGTTTTAAATGCCTGAGGAATTATTCTTACATAATCAGGAAATGTTGCATCTACAACATTTAATATGATTTCTATTTTGTCATCATCTAAGAAGAATAATACACGGGCACCGTCAAAAAACAAATCTACATTTTCTGTTTTAGAACCTCTTAAAACGTTTAATAATTCTTCCATACTTTTTAATGATAATAAAAATGATGGTGGAGTATTAACTATATCCATAGATAATTCTGCTAAAGCCAGTCTATAACCATCTGCTGCAACTAAGGTTAAATAACCGCCTTCTCTGAAATCCCAATATATTCCATTTAAATTTCTCGAAACATTTTCAGAATCTCGTAGAGCACAGAATATTACTTTTTCTATCATCGATAATAATTTTTGCCTTTCAAATGTTATTATCCCTTCTTCTGCTTTATTTGGAACAATTTCTGGAAATTCTTCAGGATCCATTGTTGGTAATAAAAATTCAGATTTACCTGCCATTACTTTTATATTTTTATTTTCGAGATATATATCAACAGTTTCAAAACTTAAATTTTTTATTATATCCATAAAATATGTTGCTTCTACTACAAAATCTGGTTTAATATTATCCTTTGATGAGTCTTCAGATAATTCTGGAAATAATGTTTCTTCATTATTTTCAACGGAATCTTCTGTTTTTTCTTCTTGAATTGTAGTTTCATCATCTATTTCGCTATCAACTTCTTTTTTTTCTGGTTCGAATAAATCATCAGTAATTTTTTCAACCTGTTCAAATATTATATTTTTTATTACGCCATGAAATGCTGTTTGTAAATCAGTAGCATAGAGATGTAAATCATTATTTTTTACTGAAAATTTAAATCCAGAAAGAATAGGATTTGTTGTTTTTTTCGCCACAGCTTTGGATGCCATATCCATTAATGAATTTAATTTGCTTCTTTCTATTTGCAATTTATAAATCATATTAGAACCTCCCTATTTTATATTTTTCTTATTATAATCTATTTTACAACAAAAACGATAGAAAAATCAAGTTTTTAACAAAATTAGAGTATAATATATATGATAAATTATTATCTGGAGTGATTTTATGGATTTTATGAAATTGAGTATTTTATTTTTTATGATGATTGGAACTATATATATTTTTTATTTTAATGATGATATAGATTATAATAAAATTTATAATCAGATAGAGAATTACAAAAAAACACATATAATAAAAGATAACATAAAAAAAGGAGGTATTTTAATGTCTAAAGAACGTCCGGTGATTTTAGGTCATAGGGGATATAGGGCTAAATTCCCTGAAAATACTATATTAGCTTATAAGAAAGCTATAGAGTTTGGTGCTGATGGTGTGGAATTAGATGTACAGCTTTCAAAGGATGGTGCACTAATTATTCATCATGATGATAATTTTGAGAAGATTACCGGTAATACAACGAAAATTAACGATCTAACATCAAAGGAAATAAAAAAAATTAAAATTAATGGAGAAAGTATTCCAACTCTTGAAGAAGTTTTTATAAAACTTCCAGAATACGTGTATATTAATGTTGAAATAAAAGATGTTAAGGCAACTGAAATGGCATATAATACTGTAAAAAGTTTTAATGCTTTAGATAGGGTTTTATTTTCTTCATTTAATATAGAGGCTTTAAGAATTTTAAGAAAACTGGATGAAAATGTTGATCTAGGGCTTTTGATTGAAAAAAAGGAAATGATAGAAAAGATTATACCTTTACATGAAGAATTGAATTTTTATTCTATTAATTTACCAGTAGAAGGTATTGAAATGCTCGGGCTTGAAAAGTATAAAACGCTTATTTCAAAACTCATGGAAATAGGGTTACATATTGTTTTATGGACTTTAAATGATATTGAAACGTTAAAAAAGTTGGAAGGTTATTTTGACGGAATTATTACTGATAATGTTGAAACTATAGTTAATTATTATATAAACAACTGAACCAGAGTTTCATTAAAATGAAACAAATGAGCCAAAGGCTCATTTGTTTATATATGAAAAAGATATTTTTACATTTTTTACCCATAAGTCTGAAGATAATTCTTTTTCGTTAGAGCTACAATAAGTCCAGAAAACAATTCTTAAATATTTAGCTTCTTTATCTTTTATTAAATCATTTATTCTAAATTTTTTTTCAAAAGGCTTGTATATAGATGCATATAGCCTGTTAATCCATTCGTGTTTTTTAAAAGGATATTCATTTGTACCCCAGGCATATGCTATTTTACTTAAATTTTCCTTGTTTTTATCCAGAAATATAAATATTATTCCGGATAATGCGTACTTTTTTTCAGATAATTTTAAGGATTTAGCAGTGAATCCCATAATCTCCGCTGAAAATTCTATATTTGTATTATTGGAATAGGGTAATTCGAAATCCTTATATAAGGTGTTTTCTGTGTATCCATCTTTATGTATTCTCAGCCAATCTTTATTATCAACATTATCGATATATACTAAATTACCATTTTCTCTTCTTCCACCTATTTTCCAATCTGTATAACTTTTTACCATATTATATTCATAATTAAATATTTCTTTAGATATTGATATTTTAACTATATCTTTTTTCGATATTTCTATCGTTTTTTTATCTGTTTGAACTGTAAATATATTATTATTATATTTTATTAGTGTTCCTTTGATTATTTCACCATTTTTTAAATAAAAATCTTCACTGTATAAAAATACTGCTAATAATAGAATAAATATAATATATAATTTTTTCATTTTTCTCCCCCCTTCAATTTAATTATATCATAAATTGAAAAATTCTATATCTTCGTTTAATATATTAACAGCAATTTGCTTATCAATCATTGATAATACACCAATAGGGGCAAAAATATAATTTTTATCATATCCGATTTTTTTGATATTTTTTGGTAATAATTCATTTGGATGTTTTTTATGTTCATTTACTATGGAGCTTAATATTTCTTTGTTGAATTTTGATCTTGTTAATATTCCACCTGTTCCGAATATATATTTTACAGCTGTTAAATCTTTTCCCTGAGCTATGGTTTTGCGTCCAAGTGGTGTGAATATATGTTTTTTCTTTCCGGCATGCCTTCTAATTCCCTCGATAAAACAATATTGTGCCAGTTCAGCCATAAATTTTTCGCTTTCATCAT
Source organism: Marinitoga sp. 1155 (assembly GCF_001021175.1). Lineage (NCBI taxonomy): Bacteria > Thermotogati > Thermotogota > Thermotogae > Petrotogales > Petrotogaceae > Marinitoga > Marinitoga sp. 1155. The sequence goes on from NZ_AZAX01000001.1 coordinate 29,805, forward strand.
TTTTAGGATAAGGGGATATATTTTTTATTAAATTATCAAAATTTGAAAATTTTTCTTTTAAGAAATTTTCACCAATTAAATCAATTACTGTATGTGCATTTACAAATACTCCCATATCTCCTTCGACAGTTCTTTTGGCAATTGGTTCGGGGCTTATCATAATACTTTGTATTTCAGGATCGCCTTCTGTAACAGAATCAACATCAGTGGTTGCTCCGCCAATATCAACTGTTAATACATGTTCATATATTTCAGATAATAATTGAGTTGTTCTCATTACTGCTGCAGGAGTAGGGATAATTTTTTCATCAACATATTCTTCAATTTTTTCCATTCCCGGAGCATGAATTATATGTTCGGCAAAAACTTCCTGAATTACTTTCCTTGCAGGTTCAACATTTAATTGATCTACTTTTGGATACACATTTTCTGTTATGTAAAGTTTTTTATTTGATAGAATTTCTTTTATTTCATCTACAACAGCTATATTTCCAGCATAAATTATTGGCGCATTAATAGGTAAATCTCTTAATAATTCAGCATTATGTAATACAGTTTCTTCTTCTCCATAATCGACCCCACCAGCTAAAAATATTAAATTGGGATTAATTTCTAAAATTTTTTTTAGATGTGATTTTCTCATTTTTCCTGCAGTAATATATTTTATTACCCCACCGGCTCCAAGTGCAGCTTCTCTTGATGCTTTTACTGTCATATCATATACAAGGCCATGTACAGTCATTTTTAAACCGCCGGCTGCTGATGAGGTTGCTAAAAATTTATTCCATGATACTTTTTCGCCTAATTTTTCCTGAATAATTTTTAAAGCTCTTTCAATTCCTATTGTTATATCTCCTTCATTAATAGTTGTATAATGTTCTCCTTGAGCTAATATAATTGGCTTTTTTGATGTTATTTTATCGAATGCTGTTACTATTGTTGTTGTACTTCCAATTTCTGCTGTTATTAAATCTACTTTCATTATTTCACCTCATCGAGATATTCGAATAATCTGTTTAGCCCCTTTTCTAAAGTCTCTATGGAATTTGCGTATGAAATTCTTATAAAACCCTTCGCTCCAAATCCACTTCCAGGTATTACTGCTAATTTTTTTGTTTTTAATAATTGATTTGAAAAATTTAAATCATTGGTATCGTATTTTGATATATTAATAAATAAATAAAATGCACCATATGGATGTACATATTCTAAATTTGATTCTTTCATTTTTTCCATTACAAAATTTCTTCTTTCATTAAATTTTTTTATATAATAATCTATATCTACATCGAATGCGGCAAGAGCGCCGTATTGTGCAGGTGTATTTATATTTGATGATATATGACTCTGTATTTTCTTGATTTCATCTGAAATCTCTTTTGGAGCAATAGAATATCCTACTCTCCATCCAGTCATAGACCAGGTTTTAGAAAATGCGTTTATTATTATCGTTTTTTCTCTCAATGCTGGAATTTGTGTAGGAGAATAAAATTCACCTTCAAATATTAATTTTTCATATACTTCATCACTTATTAAATATATATTTTTATCTTTTATTAATTCATATATTTCTAAAAATGTTTCTCTTGGATATACTGCGCCAGTTGGATTATTTGGCGAATTTATTATTATAGCTTTAGTTCTTTCACTTAAATAAGGTTCTATATCACATGCTTTTGGAATAAAATTATTTTTGAATTTTAAAGGTACGTGAATTGGAATTCCTCTGGCTAATTTTATTTGAGCTTCATAACTTACCCAAGAAGGATCTAATACTATGACTTCATCACTTGGATTTAAGATTGCTAACAAAGTATTATATAAAGCCTGTTTTCCACCATTTGAAACAACAACATTATCTGGTGTATATTTTGTTTTCCTTGAAGAGTTTATAAAATCTGCTATTTTCTCCCTTAATTCTAATATTCCAGCGGAATTTGTATATTTTGTTTTACCTTCAATCATGGCTTTATAAGCATTTTCTATGATTTCTTTTGGAGTTATAAAATCTGGCTCACCTGCAGTTAACTTTACAACATCATGACCTGCTTTTTCCATTTCTATAGCTTTTGCATTTAATTCTAGAGTAATAGATGGTTGTATGCTTTTTACTATTTTTGATAACAAAATAATCCCTCCATTTTATTTTATTCAACTTTATTTTACTCTGTTATGAAAAAAATTTCAATATCTATTATGGTTTATTTTTGTTAAAATTTAAACAAAATTATAAGAAAGCTCATTTTTGCTTTCTTATAATAAAAAATGAGCAATATATATTGCCCATTTATTCATAATATTCAATTTTCAAACCGACATTTTCAAGTTTTTCGAATAATCTTTCATATCCTCTAAAGATATGATCTACGTTGTTTATTATAGTTTCGCCATCTGCAATTAAAGCTGCTATTAAAAGTGCAGCAGAAGCTCTTAAATCTGTTGCTTCTAATGGAGCCCCTGATAATTTGGTAACTCCTGTTATTATTGCTGTATTGCTTTCAACGAAAATTTTTGCACCCATTCTATTTAATTCATCAACATGATTAAATCTAGTTTTAAAGACGTTTTCTGTAACAGATGATCTTCCTGGAATTAAACTCAGTAAAACCATTAACTGAGGTTGCAAATCTGTTGGAAAACCAGGGAAAGTTGCAGTTTCGACATCCACAGGAGATAATTCCAATTTTGAAATCCCTTTTATTGTCAGAATATTTTTTTTCATTTTGTAATTTATTCCAATTTTTTCAAAAATATCTAGTAATGAAAACAGATGATCTTCTATTACATTTTTTAATGTTATTTCTTTACCAAGAACAGCACCCAGTATTGCGTAAGTACCTGCTTCTATTCTATCTGGGATAATAGTGTATTCAGTTCCATATAATTGTTTAACACCATGTATTTTTATATTTGAAGTTCCGTGACCTTCAATTTTCGCACCCATGGATATCAAAAAATTACATAAATCTACTATTTCTGGCTCTTGAGCACAATTTGTTAATATTGTTTCTGTATTTTCGAGTAAAACAGCAGTTGTTATTAAGTGTTCTGTAGCACCAACACTTGGGAAAGGTAAGGATATATGTATTTTATCTGATGCTCCAATATATTTAGAATGCGTAAAACCATGTTCTATTTGTGATTCAATCCCTAATTTTTTTAAACCTTCAAGATGAAAATTAACAGGTCTTACTCCTATTGAGCAACCTCCTGGAAGTGCAACTTTAGCATATTTATTTCTTATGGTTAATGGTCCTAAAACATTAAAAGATGCTCGCATTCTCCTTACAGGTCCATATGGCAATATAGAATTTATATCTGAAACAGTATCTATTATCAATGTGGAATCCTGCCATGTTACCTTTTTTCCAGCGTTTTCTAATATTTCAATCATTGTATTTACATCTGCTAAATTAGGTATATTGTTTAATATTATTCTTTCATCAGTTAATAGAGTAGCGGCGAGTATTGGTAAAGCAGAATTTTTTGAACCTGAAATTGTTATTTCACCATTAGCCTCTTGAGGTCCAATTACTTTTATTTTACCCATAGTCTCTATCTCCAATCGGTGTTCCATTTTTTATCCTCCAATCTAATTCTAATCAAAATATTTCAAAATATCCTCTGTTGATGTCAAATCTTTAGGTAAATAAAATGAATAGAATTCTAAAGTTTCTGGCTTTTTTACAAAATTACTTAACTGATATTTTATTCTATCCACAACCTTAAATAATACCTCTTCTTCTATATCAGGGATTATCAAAGAGAATACACTTTTAGAGTATCTCATAACGAGATCAAGTGGCAATCGAACATTACTTCTTAAGATTCTTCCGATTTCCATTTCTGGCCCCTTATAGTATTCCCCTTTATATTCTAATGTTTCTAATTCTGGAATTTTTATTATTATAAGACCATAGTTGTTGCCTTTTTCAAATGCTTTTTCCAGTATTAAAAAGAATACTTTATCAAAAAATGCCCTTGAATATACCCTTGTTGAAGGATCTATGAATTTTCTTTCGACAAAACCTTCTACAAAATCGCTATACGCATTTATTTCTTCTTTGGTAAATTCATTATATTCTTCCAATAATCTGTTTGTATTGTTTAACATTTCTTTAACATCTTTTATTTCTACTTCGAGATTTTTTATACTTTCCTTCAATTTATTATTCTCTTTTTCTAAAGCTTTTACCTTATTTTCATAATCCATACTCATGAAAATTCCCCCCTTTTTAATTACCAATCCCAATTCTTTTTTGCAGAGTATATAACAATATTCTTATTTAGAAAGTCTTTAACCCTTTTTTCAACTTTTTTTGAAAAATAAATTATGCTTTTTTCTTTGCTATTTTTTGGTAACTTTCTATAATAAGTTTTATAATTATTTCCTAACCAGCCAGTTATGATTATTGAATTTTCAAAAATTTTTTTTATTGTATTTTCCATGTTTTTATTAGATGGTAATTCCCAAGTTAATTTCGGCATAATTTCTCTATTTAAATATACCTTTTTTTCCATTTTATCATAAAACATATATTTATCAGCATTAAAATCTGATAAATAATTTATTTTACCAGATTTTAATTCAAGAGAATTTTTAACCTCTTTACTAACTTCTTTATCTATGTAAACGATTGGGAAAATTCCTGCAGTTTCAAACCCCCTTAACATTATATATAGTACCTGAGAAGTTATATAAGGAGAGCTTGCTATATAATTCAAAAAATTTTTAGAATCTTTTTTTAATGTTTTTAGATTACCAAATATTATAAAATCATAGCCTTTTTCTAAAAGATAACTTCCCAATTCAATGCTAAATTCGTATATTAAATCATATGAGTTTAATGAACCAAGTATAAAGTAGTCAAGCTCTTCATTTATTTCCTTTAAGTTTAACCAATAGCCATTAATTATTTCTGGATTTGTTGAATCGTTTATTGATGTATTAATATATCCTATAAATCTTTCGTTTTTAAATACAGGAATTTTTGTTGAAAAAGCGATTATGTATATACTAATGATTATGAGTATCAGATAATATTTTTTTAAGAACAATTGCAACACCTTCTTCATTATTTGATGGCGCAATATGATTTGCAGCATCTTTAACATGATTAGAAGCATTACCCATAGCATATGAGTTTTTTGATAATGATAACATAGATATATCATTTTCGCTATCACCAAAAATATAAGCTTTTGATATATCAAAATCATAAATTTTGGAAAGTTTCTTTAATGCTGCTCCTTTAGATGAATTTTTGCTCAAAAAATCAAGGTATATATTAAATGACCTTACTATATTTAAATTCTTACTATATTTAGAAACCATCATTTTTTGTAGTTTATCTAATTTTTCAACTTTTGATATGGCCAGTATTTTTGTTGGACCATGAGTTTTTTTTATATACTCTTCTAAATCATTTACTATTTTATAATTAACTCCAGAATGTTTTGCATAACCTTTTATTTCTGTATTTTCCTGATCTGAAATTAATTCATCATTTAAGTATATTTGTACATGTATATTTTCTTTTTTTATTTCTTTGATTATTTCTATTGCATCATTTTTAGGTATATCTGATTCAAAAATAACTTCCCCAGTGTGAGATGTTACATAAGCGCCGTTATAGGAAATAATTGGTATTTTCTTTAAAAAAGGAAAAAATTTTTCTATTATCATTTTTGTTGATTTGTACATTCTCCCACTTGCTATAATAATAGAATATCCTTTTTCAAAAATAACTTTCATGGCATTTATCGTTCTTAATGTTACTTCTTCTTTTGAATTTAGTAATGTTCCATCCAAATCAAAAACAAATACTTTTTTCTCCATTATTTTCCCTCCACTAAATTATAGCATAAAAAAATGAAAAAGGGAATAAATCCCTTTATTATTTCACTTTTCAATTTCATCTAAAATTTTGAATTTATATATTAATCTCAAAGTTATTATTTTTAATATGGATTTTTCTAAAATACTTCTTACTTTTATTTTGTAATTTTTGAATTTTTGTCGAAAATTTTGGTCTATTTGATGTTATTATAATACCAACATTTTTTTCCTTTTCTGTATTAAAATATTTTTTTGTATTGATTATTTGTTCAAAAGCCGTTTTGATATCTTTCCCCTTCAACTCTAAATAAAAATATGGATCTTCATTTATTGAAAAAAATAAGTAATCACATTTTTTACCTTCAATAGGAGAATTTTTGCTATCAACATGAATTATATAAATTTCTTTTTGTTCTTCATTATTAATAATTAATTTTTTTTGATTCTCTTTTATTTTAATTTTTTTATTAGACGTTCTGTTAAATTCAAAACCTTTAGTATTTATCAATTTCATCATTCCATTCCAACAAAGAATCGAATTTCTCAGATAAAATATCGGAAACATTATCAATAATTTCAGCATCAATTAAATTATCTTTAATTATACTTTCCGATTTTCCATTTTCTATTAAATAAGCAGATATATCATTTAAAGAAAGATGAAATTTTCTATTAATTATTTTATTTATATTTTCTTTATTTAATGCTTTTGAATAAATATAATCAGCCATTATAAGGTTATTAAAGGAAACCAATAAATAGGGGCTATGTGTTGTAATAAAAAACTGCATCTTTTTTAAGTTCATATTATATACGAGAGAAACTAATTCAATTATATCGTTTTGTGTTTCAGGAAATAAATGTGTCTCAGGTTCTTCTATATATACACTTCTACCTGTTGTCGAAGGAGATATTGCAAATTTTTGTAAAAATAAAACCAGTGGTAATATTTCTTGTTGCCCAGAAGACGCTTGAAATATCTTTATCTTTTTCCCATCTTCGAGTTCTATATACTCTTCGTTATTTTTTTTAATAAAATGACCATTTAAAATTTTTTCAATTTTTTTATCAAGAATATTATAAGTTTCTTTATCCTTTATTTTTATCTTTGACAAAAATAGATTATTTTTTAAAGTCTCATATTGCCTTCCGAATCTTATTATAAACTGATCTTTGATATTTTCTACATTTTCAAAAATCGAAAAAATATTTTTTGTTAAAATAGAATAAAAAGCTCTACCTGCGGGAATAAAAATTTGTTCATATAATAACAAATCATTTTTTTCTTTTTTCAATTCACCTACAAAATATGAAATTGTATTGATAATAGGACTTGAATCCAATATAAACATTTCATTATTTCTTAATTCCATATTTTCAAATTCAACAAATTTAGACAAAAGTTTGTTATATGTATCTTCAAAATATTTAGAGAAATAAATATGAAATTCTTTATCATTACTAATGATTATATAAATATTTTTGAATTCATATCTTATTTCAAATATCTGTTTCTCAAAATAACTTTCAGAATAAAAATAAGATAAAAAGATTTTCTCTTGACTTTGAACAAATTCTTCAAAACTTAATTTTTGATCAATAGCTTTAAACATCTCTGAAAAAATATTTTTAAAAAAGAAAATTAATTTTGAAATCAGGCTTTTTCCTGTGCTTTGCTTTCCTATAAATATATTTATTGCTTTTAATTCTATATCAACATCTTCCAAAATAATGAAATTTTTGATCTTTAATCTTTCCATATTCCCATCTCCTGGACTATCTTTACTTTACTCTTATACTAATTATATCATATTCAATTTAAAATTTGTTTATATAACATAAAAAATAAAAAAATGGGGAATTTTAATTCCCCATACTGGTGGAGTCGATGGGACTTGAACCCACGACCTCTACCGTGCCATGGTAGCGCGCTCCCAGCTGCGCCACGACCCCAAACCATACATATTATATAACAAACTTTGTTAAATGTCAATATATCTTATTTTAATTCTACATAATCAATTATTTTATTCACCGGTTTTATGTCTTTCATACTAAAATTTTTTGATTCTCCTACTGCTTTTACAGTTATTTTAATATCTTTATCTGATGCTTCTACTAATACGTACTCTAAAATACCATAGACTATTTTTTTTGTATATGGAACATATTTGTTTTTTGTTCCTTTATCAAAAGGTGCGCCTCCGGCTCCAGTTGTTATATAGATTATATTATTTTTTTCAAATCTTTCATATCCATGAACATGACCGTTAAATATTAACTTAACATTATATTTTTCAAATATAGGTCTCCATGTATCTTCAAGCTTTTTTTCCTGTTTTCTCCATATATATATAGAATTATTCCAGAAAGGATAATGATAGATTACTGATATTATTTTATTTTTATTTTTTTCAAGATCTTTTTTAAGCCATATTGTTTGACTTTTAAAAATTTGGGATTTTGTTGGTATAGTTGAATCCAGGATAATAAAATGATATTTTCCATATGAAAAACTATACCATCTTTTATTATAATCCCCTCCACCTTCTGGTAAGTCAAATGCTTCGTAATAAATCTTCGAATTTTTTTCATGATTACCTAAAACAGGATAATAAAAAGTATTTAAGCCTCTTATTGTATAAAAAAAATTATTCCAGTATTTCATTTCATTTCCATTTTCTACCATATCTCCAACGTTAATTACAAATTCCGGTTTTTCCTTTATAATCTTTTCTATAATCATTCTATGATATTTATAATAATATCTTGTATCACCGTATACTACAAATTTTAATGATTTTTCCTGTTTGTTTTTTGTTTTAAATATTCCTTTATAATAGTCATCATCTGTTATAATTTCATATGCATATTTTGTATTTGGCTTGAGATTTTTAACTTTTAAATTAACAATTCCGTTTTGTATGTTTTTATGTATTTGAATTAAAACATTATTTTCATATAATTTTACTTGAATATTTTTATCTAATGTTTTAAAATTAATAGTGGCATACGTGTCGCCTTGATTTGTTAAATATGGATACCATATAAAATTGGCTGATATATAAAGTGATAATATTAGGAAATAAATAAACAAAATTGTCCTTTTCAAAATCTCACCCCCAAGGAGGAATATATGAAAAAATTATATTTTTTTATTTTTTTGTTTTTACTTTTATGGTTATTTCCTATAGGAATTTTGTTGATTAACTTTTTTGATCTAAATAATTTTTTTTCCATTTTAGTAAAAAATAGAACCATCAGGATTCTTAAATTCACATTATTACAGTCATCTTTATCCGTATTATTTTCATTTATTATTTCTATTTTTCCAGCAATTTATGTAGCAAATAAAAAAAATTATTTAAGCAATTTATTAGAAAACTCTTTTTTTATTCCTTTTTTCTTTCCGGCAATTCCAACCATAATAGCATTTTCATTGTTATATGGTTCAAATAGCATATTGTATAAAATGTTTCATATAAATGTTTTATATTCATTAACAGCTATTATAATGGCACATTCATTTTATAACTCTCCCATATTTGTAAAATATATTTCAGATTCATTAAAATCTATTCCAAAAAATTACATAGAGAATGCCATTATTGATGGTGCAAATACAATAGTTATATTAAAAAAAATTATTTCTCCATTAATATTTCCGGCCATTTTAAAAGGAGCATTTCTTGTATTTACATATTCATTTGTTAGTTTTGCAATTGTATTATCGCTTGGAGGTATAAAATATTCAACATTTGAAGTGGCGATTTTTACCACTTTGAGAAGCTCTCTTGATTTCTCAAAAGCTTTAACTTATGCTATAATTCAATTTTTTATTTTGCTTTTACTAAATTATATCATATCTATTCCAAAAATTCATGAATTAGAAATTGAAGAGAATTATAGATTTAAAACAAATATTATTTTTCTAATTATTTCTTTATTTTATTTAATTTATGAATATTCTATTGTTTTAACAGGAATGATATCTGGTTTTTATGATTTTATAAACAATAAATTTACATTAAAAGGCTTTATGAATTTGTTTTCTGAAAGCTTAAATTCATATTATCCTATTTTAAAATCTTTTTATAATACATTTTTTCTTTCTCTTATTGTAAGTATTATAGTTGTATTTTTTACGTATATTATTTTAAGAAATATAAAAACACATAAAGATATGATAGTTTCAAATGTTTTTATTATTTCATCCTTGGGGATTTCTTCAGCTTTTTTGGCCATGGGACTTTTAAGTTTAAATATTGATTTTTCTTTACCGTATTCCATTCTTTTGTCAATTGGGTATATAATAATAACTTTACCATTGGCTTATACATTTTTACAACAACGTATTCTATCTTTTGATTACTCAATAATAGAAGCTGCAAAAATCGATGGAGCAAATAAAATGAAAAGTTTTTTATTTATAGAATTGCCTCTTTTAAAAAATACTTTGTTATCTGTTTTTTTACAAATTTTTGCTATTATATTTGGTGAATTTACCATTTCATATACAATGCAGTCTTTAGATTATTTTCCACTATTATCAAATGTCAATTATATGCTTTCAAATGCAAGATATTATTTAGAAAGTCAATCTCTAGCATCTATTACAATAATAATAATATTTATAACATTTAATCTATCCATTTTTTTAAACAAAGAAAAACAATAATTTTTTGAAGAAAAAATGAAAATATGATATAATAGCAAAAAAAGAATAGGGAGTGTTTATATGGATATACTATCATTTAAAAAAAAGGTTCTTGAAAAATTAAATGATGTTGAAAAAAAATTAGCTGATACAAATATAACTTCTAATTTAGAGCAATTACAGCATTTAGGAAAAGAACATAATAGATTATCGACTTTAAAAGAGTTATTTGGAAAATTAGAAGAAGCTATTGAAGATAAAGAGACGTTGGAAATATTAAAACATGATGGTGAAATAGAAGATGAAGAATATATTTCTATGCTGGAAGAAGCTGAAAAAAATATTAAAACGTATAATTTAGAAATATTGAGTTTATTAATACCAGGAAATGAAATCAATGAAAGAAATATTATTATGGAAATACGTGCAGGAACAGGTGGCGAAGAAGCAGCACTATTTGCATCAGATCTAATGAGAATGTATTTAAGATATGCAGAAAATAAAGGTTGGAAACATGAAATTATGGAATTAAGCGATACAGGAATCGGAGGAACTAAAAATGCTGTTATAAAGATTAAAGGAAAAGGGGTTTTTGGTAGATTAAAATATGAAAGTGGTGTCCATCGGGTTCAAAGAGTTCCTGTAACAGAATCTGGAGGAAGAATACATACTTCAACGGCGACTGTTGCAGTTTTACCGGAGGCTACAGATGTTGATGTGAAAATTGATGATAAGGATTTAAGAATAGACACTTATAGAGCAGGTGGAGCAGGTGGGCAACACGTGAATAAAACAGAATCTGCTGTTAGAATAGTTCATATTCCAACAGGCATTGTTGTTACCTGTCAGAATGAAAGATCGCAACATCAGAATAAAGAAGCTGCGATGTCCATTTTAAGAGCTAAATTATATGAAGAGGCGCTTAGAAAACAGCAAGAACAATTGGTTTCACAAAGAAGAGCACAAATAGGAACCGGAGAAAGAAGCGAAAAAATAAGAACATATAATTTTCCTCAAAATAGAATAACTGATCACAGAATTGGATTTACTACTTACAGGTTAAATTACGTATTGGAAGGAGATCTTGATGAAATAATAGATAAATTAATGGAATGGGATTTAAGTGAAAAATTAGGAAATCTTGAAATATAAAGGGGGGAATTTATGAAATTATATCTTGATATTTTTTATAAACTATCATGGATTCTAACAGTTATAACAGGTTTTTCTTCTGTAATCACCAATTCAAAAGTAAATGGATTTTTTCTTTTCTTTTTTACAATTACTACATTGACTCAATTGCTTGGGACATATTTATTTTCAAAAGAAAAAGATGGGTTAAAAATTTTCACACACTATTTTAGCATTGTTATAGTTGCAACCGCTTTTTTAATTTCTGTATCTTTGATGAAGTCTAATGTATTTTCATTTATAATATATTATATCTCTTATAATTTGATGTTATCTTTTATTTTAAATAATTATTTCAAATATTTTGAAGATAAAGATAATTTATTAAAACTCATAAAATTTTTAAATTTAAATTACTTTGATTTATTTGATACTCAACTTCATATAAAATTATTTAATAATAAAAAAGGTATTACACCTGATACAGTTTCGCCTGTTGGACCATATTCTCCAGGGCTATTAAAAGATAATGAATTGTATATTTCAGGACAAATACCTGTTAATTATGAAACAAACGAAATACCAGAATCTTTTGTTGAGCAGGTCAAACTTGTAATGGAAAATCTTAAAAAGATTTTAAATACAGCTGGGTTTACATTTAAGGATGTTGTTCAGGTTAGCGTTTTTGTAACAGATATTTCTAAATTCAAAGAATTTAATATTGTTTATGAAACGTATTTTAAAAAACCATATCCAGCAAGATTTGTTGTAGAGGTTTCAAAACTTCCTAAAAATGTTGACATTGAGATTTCCTGCATTGCAAAAAAATAATTTTAAAGGGGTGATATAAATGGATATGATTAAGATTATTTTACCTGATGGTTCAGAAAAAGAATATAAAAAAGGAGTTTCTGCTGCAGATATTGCCAGAGATATATCGGAAGGGTTGTATAGAAAATCTTTAGGGGCACTTGTTAATGGTGAATTATACGATTTAAAAAGACCAATTGAAAAGGATTCTACAGTAAAAATTATCACAGATAAAGACTCAGAAGCTCCTGTTATATTTAGACATACTTTAGCTCATATTATGGCTCAAGCTGTAATGAGATTATATGGAAATGATGTAAAACTGGCTATTGGGCCTGTGATTGAAAATGGATTTTACTATGATTTTGATTTAGAAGAAAAAATTTCCGAGGATGATTTGCCGAAAATTGAAGCTGAGATGAAGAAGATAATAAAAGAGGATTTGCCTATAGAAAGATTTGATATTACCAAAGAAGAAGCTAAAGAACTATTTAAAGATCAACCGTATAAATTAGAACTTTTAGAAGATATTGAAGATGATATAGTGAGTTATTATAAGCAGGGAGAATTTATTGATTTGTGTAGAGGTCCTCATTTACCTTCAACAGGAAAAATTAAACATTTTAAATTATTATCCGTTTCAGGAGCGTATTGGAGAGGAAATGAAAAAAACAAGATGCTTCAAAGAATTTATGCAACAGCTTTTGCTAAAAAGGCTCAATTAGATGAATATTTAAAGATGTTGGAAGAAGCCAAAAAAAGAGATCATAGAAAAATAGGTCCTAAACTGGATTTGTTTATGTTTGAAAACGAATTAGCGCCTGCCATGCCTTTCTTTTTGCCAAGAGGTGCAAAAGTAATAAATGAATTATTGGAATTTTCAAGAGAATTGCATAAAAAATATGGTTACGATGAAGTTATTACTCCGCTAATTATGAATATAAAATTATGGCATCAATCTGGTCATTGGGATCATTATAAAGAAAATATGTATTTTACAGAAAAAGATGATGTTCAATATGCAGTAAAACCAATGAATTGTCCTGGACATATATTAATATATAAATCAAAAGTATATAGTTATAGAGATTTACCAATAAGAATGTCGGAATTTGGTAAAGTTCATAGATATGAAAGAAGTGGTGTGGTACATGGGCTATTCAGAGTTAGATCATTTACTCAAGATGATGCTCATATATACTGTACAAAAGAACAAATTGAAGATGAGATTATTAAGGTAATTGAATTTACTCATGAATTATATAGTGCATTTGGATTTGAATACGAAGCTGATTTGAGCACAATGCCGGAAGATCACATGGGTGATGAAAAAACATGGGAAATTGCTACAGAATCATTGAGAAAGGCTCTGGAAAAATCAAATATTAATTATAAAATAAATGAAGGAGATGGAGCTTTTTATGGCCCGAAAATAGATTTTCATATAAAAGACTCTCTTGGAAGAAAATGGCAATGTGCAACAATTCAGTTGGACTTCCAGATGCCTGAAAGATTTGATATACATTATGTAGATAATAATAATGAATTGCAAAGACCGGTTATGATACATAGAGCAATATATGGATCGATTGAAAGATTTTTTGGTATATTGATTGAAAATTTTGCTGGAGCATTTCCAACATGGTTATCTCCTGAACAAATTGCTATTATTCCTGTTTCCGATAAATATATTGATGCTGCAAAAGAATTATATGAAAGATTGGATTCAGAGGGTTTGAGAATTAAATTAGATGATTCAAATGCTACAGTTGGTTATAAGATAAGAAATGCTCAAATGTTGAAAATACCATATATGATAGTTATTGGTGAAAAAGAAATAGAAACCAAAAAATATAATATTAGGACAAGAGAGGGTAATACAGCAGAAGATATAGAACTTGAAGAATTTATTAAAACAGTAAAAGAAGAAATTAAAAATAGAAGTTTAAAATTGAGTTATTAAAACTGAGATTTTTTTAGAAAATAAGAAAAATACTACTACGGTATATAAAATTTTTAATTTATTTATATTCAAAAAAGCAGCTGTTAGCTGCTTTTTTTTATTTTAGATAATATTATTGAATAGTATATCCAAAAAGTTAAGTAAGCAAAAACTCGAAGATTGTCCTTACACGCTATCGCGGGTATTGGTTAAAATAATTTTGATTTTATAAAAAATTTTTGAGTTATTGCTCGCTTATAGCGAGTAATCGGAATAAATAAATGTAAATGGTAAAATAAAAAATCCCCGAAAAATCGGAGATTTTTTGGTGGCCAGGGACAGAATCGAACTGTCGACACCTGGATTTTCAGTCCAGTGCTCTACCAACTGAGCTACCTGGCCGCTAATAAAATGGTGGGTGCTGCAGGGATCGAACCTACGACCTTCTGCTTGTAAGGCAGACGCTCTCCCAGCTGAGCTAAGCACCCACTCGTTTTTCTCTGGCGCCCCCAACGGGATTTGAACCCGTGCCTTTGGCGTGAAAGGCCAATGTCCTAGGCCGCTAGACGATGGGGGCAATTCAATTACAGCTTCTTTCACAACCGAAATATATAATACCAGAAAAAAGTTTAAATGTCAAGGAAATAATTATTGAATTTATGTAAATTCTAAATGGAGTATAAAATTTAATGAATTCATTTTATTTTAATCTTAAATATATTTCATTTTAATATTTTTTTTGATAGAATCGCGTTGTAAGGAAATAAAAATTGAATATTGTACATCCTCTTCCTGTATAATCCTGAGAATATGGCTCAGGAGTCTCTACCAGGCAGCCGTAAACTGCTTGACTACAGGAAGAGGGGTGTGGGTTTTATATTAATCACGCCTCTCTTCCTGAGAGGCGTTTTTGTTTTTTAAAAAAAAATTCATTTTTACCAAAGGAGGAATATTATGCCAAAGGTATTGGTAATTGCTGGTAGTAAATCAGATGAAAATTTTGTAAAACAGGCGTTAGAACTTTTTGAGGAATGGAATGTAGAATATGAATTTAAAGTTTATAGTGCTCATAGAAATCTCATTGAATTAACAAATTATATGAAAAATTTATCTCCAGACTTTAAAGTAATTATTGCTGTTGCAGGCCTTTCAGCTGCTCTTCCTGGTGTTGTCTCTTCTTTAACCTCTCTTCCTGTAATTGGGGTTCCTCGCGATGTTGGTCCATTAAATGGTGTTGATGCTCTTCTTTCAATTGTTCAAATGCCAAAAGGTATTCCTGTTGGAACAATGGGTATTGGTAATCATGGAATGAAAAATGCAGCTTATTTTGCAAAAAGAATTTTGGAATTGGAGGGTAAATAATGAATATACAAAATTTAAATTTATTATACGAAGGAAAGGCAAAGAAAGTATATGAAAATGGTGAAAATGAAGTTATTATTTATTTTAAAGATGATGTCACAGCATTTAATGGAGAGAAAAAAGATTCTATTCTTGGAAAAGGTAAAATAAATAAAAAAATATCAACATATTTCTTTAAGATGCTTGAAGAAAAAGGTCTTCCCACACAATATATTTCAGATTTAAATGAAAATGCATTTATTGCAAGAAAACTGAATATTATTCCCCTTGAAATTATTATAAGAAACTATACTGCAGGAAGTTTTTGCAAAAGATATGGAATTAAAAAAGGTATAAAATTAGAAAAACCAA
The DNA here is from genome assembly GCF_001021175.1 of Marinitoga sp. 1155. NCBI lineage: Bacteria > Thermotogati > Thermotogota > Thermotogae > Petrotogales > Petrotogaceae > Marinitoga > Marinitoga sp. 1155. The sequence goes on from NZ_AZAX01000001.1 coordinate 45,897, forward strand.
TTGTTGAATTTTCACTAAAAAATGATGATTTAGGAGATCCGATGATTTGTAGAAATGTTATATTATCTTTAAAATTGGTTGAGGAGTATATTTTAAATAAATTAGAATATTATTCTTTAAAAATAAATACAATATTATCAGATTTTTTGATTTCAAAAAATATTATTCTTGTTGATTATAAACTTGAATTCGGAATTAATAATGGAAAGATATATCTGGGAGATGAAATTTCTCCAGATACGTGTAGATTCTGGGATAAAGAAACTTTAGAGTCACTTGATAAAGATGTTTATAGAGAAGAAAAAGGAGATATTATTGATAAATATTCCGAATTTTTAAGGAGGATAGATTTATGAAAAAGTTTTTCTTTGAAGTATTGATTATATTAAAAGATGGAATTCTGGATCCTCAGGGTAGTGCGACACAAAAAGTATTGAAAAGATTGGAATATCCTATTGATAATATTAGATTTGGAAAATTAATTACATTTGAAATAACAGCAAAAGACAAGGATAATGCAGAGAAAATTGCAAAAGAAATAACTTATAATTCTTTAATAAACCCTGTTTTAGAAAATTTTGAATTAAAATTGTTAAAGGAGATAGAAATATGATAAAAGCTGGAATTATAGTCTTTCCTGGTAGTAATTGTGATAGAGATGCAGAATTTGCCCTTAACATGGCTGGATTCAAAACAGAATATATATGGCATGATTATGAAAATATAAAAGATTATAATCTGATATTTATCCCTGGCGGTTTTTCATATGGAGATTACTTGAGAGCTGGAGCATTGGCTAAATTTTCTCCAGTTATGAAACAAATAGAAAAATATATCTTAAACGAAAATGGTTTTGTTCTTGGAGTTTGTAATGGTTTTCAAATATTAACAGAAGCTGAAATATTATCAGGTGCTTTAACAAAAAATAATTCATTAAAATTTATATGCAAAGATGTTGATATTAAACCAATTAATAGAGAAACGGCATTTTCAAGATATATAACAAAAGATAGTCTAACCATTCCTATAGCTCACTCAGAAGGAAACTATTATATAGAAAATTACGAAGAACTAAAAAATAAAAACTTAATAGCTTTTGAGTATATTAAAAATCCAAATGGCTCCATTGGAAATATAGCAGGAATATATAATGAAACTTTTAATGTACTTGGAATGATGCCACATCCTGAAAGAAATTCATTAAAAATCTTAGGGAATGGTGATGGATTAGAAATTTTACTTTCAATCAGGAGGTCTTTAGAAAATGAATAATTTTTATGTTGAAGTTGGTTTAAAGGAATTTGAATATGAAAAAATAAAAAGGACTTTAAACAAAGAACCTAATGAACTGGAAATATACATGTTTTCTGCTCAATGGTCTGAGCATTGTGGTTATAAGCATTCAAAAGAATTATTAAAAAAATTACCCAAGAACATTGAAAATGAAAATGCAGGATATGTTTTAATAGACGATTATGCGGTTGTTTTTAAAGTGGAAAGCCATAATCATCCCAGTGCTGTAGAACCTTATCAAGGAGCTGCGACAGGTATTGGTGGAATAGTTAGAGATGTCTTGGCAATGGGCGCAAGACCTGTAGCCTTACTTGATTCATTAAGGTTTGGAACTAGTGTAAAATCAAAAAATATTTTTGAGGGTGTTATTTCTGGAATAAGTGGATATGGCAATTCAATAGGTGTTCCTACAATCGCAGGTGAAACATTTTTTGATGAGAGTTATGATTCAAATCCACTTGTAAATGTTATGTGTGTGGGTTTGGTGAAAAAAGACAAATTAGCATCATCAAAAGCTAATTCATCAGAAAAATTATATGTTTATGTTGGTTCAAAAACAGGAAGAGATGGTATTCACGGAGCGTCATTTGCATCTAAAGAACTTTCAGGAAAAGACGAAAGACCTTCTGTTCAGGTAGGAGATCCATTCTCTGAAAAAAATTTAATCGAGGCAACTCTTGAAATATTAAGTTTAAGAGGGGTCTTGGCATGTCAGGATATGGGAGCTGCTGGTATTTTGAGTTCTTCATCAGAAATGTCTTTTAAAGGAAATCTTGGTTGTGAATTATATATGGAAAAGGTTCCTTTGAGAGAAAAGAACATGAAACCATGGGAAATATTGTTATCAGAATCTCAGGAAAGAATGCTATTTTTAGTTGAACCCGGGGAAGAAAAAGAAATAGAAAAAATTGCAAAAAAATACTTTTTGGATTATTCAGTAATAGGCAAAACTATAGAAGGAAAGAATATAAGAATTTTAAAAAATGGAAATTTATTATCAGAAATGCCTATTTCTGCCCTTGTTGATGCACCATCAATGTATAGAAAAACAAAAGAACCCGAGTATATATCAAAAATAAAAAATAAAAGTGTAAAAATAGATATTGATTTAAAAGAAGCTTTATTTAAGATGTTAGGTAATCTGAATATAGCGAATAAATCCTGGATATTCGAACAATATGATTATAAAGTAGGAACAAATACTTTAATTATTCCAGGGAAAGCAGATGCTTCTGTAATATGGATAAAAAATACAAAAAAAGGAATAGCAGTTACAATCGATGGAAATGGTTTATATACATATATTAATCCATTTGAAGGAAGTAAAAATATCGTTTTTGAAGCGGCAAGGAATCTCGTCTCTATTGGATCAAAACCGTTAGGAATTACTGATAATATGAATTTTGGTAATCCTGAAGATGATATAGTTATGTGGCAATTTGAAAAAAGTATAGATGGGATATCACATGCATGTAAAGTTCTCGATATTCCTGTAACTGGTGGTAATGTTAGTTTTTATAATGAATCAGAAAATAAATCAATATTGCCAACACCTGTAATTGGTATGGTTGGAGAAGTGAATGTGGATAATATTATTGACATGACGTTTAAAGACAATCTTGATAAAGTTTATTTAATAGGAAAAGTTGAACTGGATAAAAGAAAGTTAGGCGGTAGTTTATATCAGAAAATTTTAAAAAATTTTGTTGGTGGAGAGATAGACATTATAGATGAAAGATTAGAATTAAATTTATATGAAACAATATTAGAGTTAATAAAGAATAAAATTGTTAAATCTGTTCATGATGTATCAAAAGGCGGTATAGCAATTGCTATATTGGAATCAGCTTTAAATGGTGGAAAAGGATTTAATGGTTATATAGGTAACAGTATTGAGGAATTATTTGGAGAAAACCAATCAAGATTTATTGTTTCAATATCTCCTGAAAAAGAAAAAATCTTTGAAAAATATTTGAAAGATTACAATATTGATTATAAAAAAATTGGAGAAGTTATGCCGGCTGATTATGGAATTAATTTAGGTTTTGAAAAATTTAGTTTTAAGGAATTATACAATACATATTTTAAATCTATTGAATCATATATGGAGGAATGATTATGCTAATGGAAGAATGTGGTATTTTTGGTGTTTTTTTGGAAAATAAAAGTAATACGATTCCATATATAGTTGAAGGATTAATATCTCTTCAGCATAGAGGTCAAGAATCTGCAGGCATAGCTTATGAAAAGAATAATGAGATTAAAGTCTATAAAAAGATGGGAATGGTTGCGGATATTTTTAGTAATGGGATAGTAAAAAAAATAAATAGTCATATAGCAATTGGTCATGTTAGATATTCTACCAGAGGGAAATCAGAAATTCAAAATTCTCAGCCATTTCATGTTAGGTTTAGAAACGAACATTTTGCAATTGCGCATAATGGGCAGATAGAAAATTCGGAAAAATTAAGAAATGAATTAGAAGAAAAGGGTACGATATTCTTAACTGAAAGCGATACTGAATTAATATTACATATATTAATAAAAAATCTAAGTAAAAATATTTTAGAATGGACTTTAAAAGATATAGCCAGAACAATATTTAAATATGTATCTCCTTCATATTCCTTGTTATTATTATTTAAAGATAGAATTATAGCGATACGTGATAAATATGGATATAGACCATTATATTATTACGAATCAGAAAATGGATATTTTATTTCATCGGAAGATAGTGGATTTAATTTTTTGAATCCAGATTATAAAAACATAAAAGAAATATTACCCGGAGAAGCAATAGAATTTTCCGCTTACGGGATAAAAAAATACAAAATTGAGAGTAATAAAAAAAGATTTTGTTTCTTTGAACATATATACTTTGCAAGGCCAGACTCTAATATTTTTGGGAGAAATGTACATTTAATGAGAGAAGAATTAGGGAAATTATGTGCCATGGAAAATCCAATTGATGCAGATATTGTTGTTCCTGTGCTTGATAGTGGTTTTTCTGCAGCTATAGGATATTCAAAAGAAAGCAAAATACCTATAGAAATGGGATTAATGAGAAATAGATATGTTGGCAGAACATTTATAAATCCAAATCAAAAAGATAGAGAAATTGGTGTTAGAAGAAAGCTGCCTCCAATTTCTCCTGTTATAAAAGGGAAAAGAGTAATTTTAGTTGATGATTCAATTGTAAGAGGAACCACAATGAAAAAAATTATAACTATGTTAAAAGATGCGGGCGCAAAAGAAATTTATGTAAGAATCGCAAGTCCAAAAGTTGTTAATACCTGTCATTGGGGTGTGGATATACCAGAAAAAAAAGAATTAATAGCATTTGGTAAAAAAGTGAAAGAAATAAAAGAGGAAATAGGTGCGAATACTTTAGGATACACTTCCCTTGAAGGAATAAGAAAGATTTTAAAAGAAGACTATAACAATTATTGTTTTCATTGTTTTATGGAGGTGCATGATGAATTATAAAAATAGTGGCGTAAATATAGATGAAGCAAATAAAATGATCAATAATATAAAAGATAAATTAAAAGAGAATGCTGAAATGTATGCTGGTCTTTTTCCAATTAAGTATATTTTAAAGAATTATGATAATCCCATATTAGTCGCAAGTACAGATGGAGTAGGAACAAAAATGATTTTGCTTGAAGAAAGAAAAAAATGGGATATTATAGCTAAAGATCTCGTAGCGATGGTATTAAATGATCTTGTTTGTGTTGGAGCGAAACCTTTATTTTTCCTTGATTATTATGCAACAGGAAAGCTAAACAATATTGATGGTTCGGAATTTTTGAATTCATTAATTGATGTATTAGAAAGCGTTAACTGCAGACTAATTGGTGGCGAAACGGCTGAATTACCTGGATTATTGATAAACAATAGAGTAGATGTTGCAGGTTTTGGAGTTGGTATAGTTGATAAAAATGAAATTTTAGGAAAAAAAAATGTAAAAGAAGGTGACATATTAATAGGAATAAAATCTAGTGGTATACACTCAAATGGTTTTTCATTAATCAGAAAATTATTAAATGACGGAGTTTTAGAATTTTCAGAAAGATTAATCACTCCAACGAAGTTAATGGTTAATCAAACCTTATCAATAAAGGAATTTATAAATGCTGCAGCACATATAACAGGTGGAGGTATAGAAGAAAATTTATCTCGAGTAATTCCAGAAGAATTAAGTGCCAAAGTGTATGTTAACTGGACTTTAGATAAAGTTTTTTTTGATATATTGAATGCAGGAGTTTCTATAAAAGAGGCATTTAAAGTATTTAATATGGGAATAGGAATGATTTATGTTGTAAGTCCAGATAAATTAAATATGGTTAAAAATAAACTTTCTGAATATAAAGAAGAAATTATAGAACTTGGTAAAATAACAAAAGGAAAAAGAAAGGTAGAATTAATATTTTAGGAAGGCGATAATATGAAGAAAAAAATAGTTGTTCTTGCATCTGGTAATGGTTCGAATTTTGAAGCAATAGTAAAAAAATTAAGGAATAGATATGAAATAAAATTAATAAGTGACAATAAAAAAGCTTTTGTTTTACAAAGAGCCATAAATTTATATATAGATTATGAAATAGTAAATTTTAAAGATTTTAAAAAAAGAGAAGATTTTGAAAGAAAATTATTTGAATATTTGAAAAAAGAACATCCAGATTTAATAGTATTAGCTGGATTTATGAAAATATTACCTGAATATATAGTAGAATATTTTAACAATAAAATAATAAATATACACCCTTCTTTACTTCCTGCATTTAAAGGGTTGAATGCAATAAAAAAAGCTTTAGATTATGGTGTTAAATATACTGGAATTACCGTGCATTATGTAAATAATGAGTTAGATGGAGGTAAGATTATAGCTCAGGAAGTGGTAAAAGTGGAATACAACGATTCCTTAGAAAGTCTTGAAGAAAAAATTCATAAAATAGAACATAGATTATATCCTAAGGTAATAGATAAAATTCTAAGAAAAATATAGGAGGAGAAAATGAAAAGAGCACTTATTTCTGTTTATTATAAAGAAAATATAGAAAAATTAGCTGAAGTTTTAATTGAAAATGAATATGAAATAATTTCAACTGGAAATACTGCAAAATATTTAGAAAATCACGGATTTAAAGTTATTCGCGTTGAAGATATAACAGATTTTCCAGAAATATTAAATGGCAGAGTGAAAACTTTGCATCCTAAAATTCATGGAGGAATATTAGCCAGAAATACAAAAGAAGACAAAAAGACCCTTGAAAATTTAAATATAAAAAAGATAGATTTTGTTTATGTAAACCTTTATCCTTTTAAAGAAAAAATGGAAGAAAATTTAAACACAGCACAATTAATAGAATATATAGATATAGGCGGTCCAACATTAATTCGTGCAGCTGCCAAAAACTTTGAAAACACAATAATTTTAGTTGATCCAGACGATATAGATCTAATAATAAAAAGTATTAAAAATCCCGATTATAAAACAAGGTTATACCTTGCATCAAAAGCATTTAATTTAACTGCTTATTATGACTCTATTATATCTTCTTATTTCAATAAAATACTAAATATAGATTTCCCTGAATATATGACATTGCCATTAAAAAAGAAAAGTGAATTGAGATATGGAGAAAATTCTCATCAAAAGGCTATGTTTTATGAAAATGTTATAGAAAACGGTTTTTTCAAAAATTTTGAACAATTAAATGGAAAAGAATTATCTTATAATAATTTTAAAGATATAGATATTGCATGGAAAATTGTTAATGAATTTGATGAAAAGGTTTGTTGTGCTGTAAAACATCAAACTCCATGTGGTGTTGCTGTTGGAAAAACAAATTATGAAGCATATAAAAAAGCATATGAATGTGACCCCATTTCAATATTTGGAGGTATTGTTGCATTTAATAATAAAGTTACAGAGGATACAGCAAAAGAAATAAAAAAAATATTTTTAGAGGTTATTATAGCACCTGATTTTGATAATAAAGCACTTGAAATTTTAAAAAAGAAAAAAAATTTAAGGATAATAAAAGCTAACATTCCACCTATTGAAAAACTTGAATATTCATCAATAGATGGAGGTATATTGGTTCAAGAAAGAGATGTAAAATTATTTGAAAAATTTGAAATTGTAACAAATAATAAAATTGAAAAGGAATTAATGGAAGAATTAATTTTTGCATTCAAAATAGTAAAATATGCAAAATCAAATGCTATAGTTGTTTCAAAAAATAAAATGGCAAAAGGGATAGGTTCGGGACAACCAAATAGGATATGGGCTGCAATTGATGCTTTGGATAGAGCTAAAGATGGAATAGTATTAGCTTCAGATGCTTTTTTTCCATTTGATGATGTTGTAAAAAAAGCTGGAGAATATAAAATAAAAGCTATAATTCAACCAGGAGGATCAATAAGAGATGAAGATTCAATAAAGGTAGCAGAAAAACTTGGAATTTCTATGGTATTTACATATATGAGACATTTTAAACATTAATGAGGTGAAAAAATGAGAGTGGCTATAATTGGAAATGGTGGAAGAGAGCATGCAATTGCGTGGAAATTATCAAAAAGCGAAAAAATAGAAAAAATATTTTGTATTCCCGGAAATGTTGGGACAAATATCGAAAATAAATGCGAAAATATAAAAATTGATTCAATTGAAGAAATAATTAAATTTGTGAAAAATAATAAAATAGATTTTACAATAGTAGGACCAGAAAAATATTTTATTGATGGCATTGTTGATGAATTTCAAAAAGAAAATTTAAAAATTATAGGTCCTGATAAAAGAGCTTCTTTACTGGAAGGAAGTAAAATATATGCTAAAAAATTTGCTAAAAAATATAACATTCAAACTGCGAAATATAAAGATTTTAATAATATTGACAATGCTCTATTATATTTAAAAAACAAGAAATTTCCAGTGGTAATAAAAGCTGATGGACTTGCAGCGGGTAAAGGAGTCATTATAGTAAACGATTATAATGAAGCAAAAGTTGCTCTTAAGAGTTTTATGATTGATGGAATATTTTCTGAGGCAGGAAAAAAAGTTGTTATTGAAGAATACTTGAAAGGTTATGAGATGTCTGTATTTGTGTTATTTGATGGTGAAAATTATAAACTATTTCAAACAGCTATGGATCATAAAAAAATATACGAAAGAGAAAAAGGACCAAATACTGGTGGCATGGGTGCAATATCACCCCATCCAAAATTAAATGAAGATTTATTGAAAAAAATAGAAAATAAGATTATAAAACCTACAATAAATGGAATAAAAGAAGAGAAATTAAATTATAACGGTATATTGTTTATAGGTCTAATTATTCAAAATAATGAACCTTATCTTTTAGAATATAACGTAAGATTTGGTGATCCAGAAACTCAAGCTATATTACCATTACTTGAAAACGATTTAATGGAAATATTTGAAAAAACATATAATAAAGAATTAAATAAAATAGACATAAAATGGAAGAATAAAATATCTTGCTGCGTAGTAGCAGTATCAAAAGGTTATCCTTTTAATTATGAAAAGGGATTTGAAATTACAATTGATACTAATTCTCAGATTTTTTATGCTGGTACAACATTGAAAAATGGGAAACTTTTAACAGATGGTGGAAGAGTTCTTTCTGTGGTGGAATATGATGATAATATTAAAAAAGCACGAGAAAAAGCATATAAATCTTTACAAAAGATAAAATTTAAAAATATGTATTATAGAAAAGATATAGGAAATATGTTATAATATAATTTCATTGGAGTGATAATTGATGAAGTGCAAATGGTAAAAATTTAGTTTTTTATTTTAAGTAGGGGGGAGATAAGATGAATATATATGAATTGGCGAAAAAAAGAAAAACTGTAAGAAAATTTAAAACAGATATACCGTCTTTAGAGGATATTAAATATGCTTTAAATGTTGCAAAAGAAGCGCCGTCTGGCAAAAATGATCAACCATGGAAATTTTTATTAATTGATGAAATAGATAAAAAAGCTAAAATTAGAGAAATTTGTGAAAAGGGAGAAAAAGCTTTCTATGAAAAATCGAAAGGGAATTTAAGAAAATGGCTTGAAGAAAAAGGCTTTTCCTGGAAAAAAGAATTTTTAACTCAAGCACCATATTTATTATTATCCTTTTCTTATATTAAATCTCCTTTTGCCAGCGAGTCATTATGGCTTTCAATAGGGTATTTATTACTGGCTTTAGAGGAAAAAGGATTGTCAACGGTAACTTATACACCAACAAATTTTAATGAAGTTTCTAAATTTGTAAACATTCCAAAAAATTATAAGCTTGAAGTTATATTACCAATAGGATATTCTGATGATAGTAAACCAAAATATGAAAGAAAGAAATTGAATGAAATTTTGTATTATAATAATTTTTAATTATTAGACATTACCTGAGGTGTGTTCGCTTATCTTGCTTTTTTAATATGCAGTATTATGATAATATATAATATATTGTAAGAAATATAATAAGAAAAAACGGAATAGAAATTTTGTGAAATTCTTTAAACCCTTTATCTATTTTAGATAATCTTAGACCAATTATATTAGCAAGAGAACCTAAAATAAAACCTATACCGCCAATGTTTACTCCATAACTTATTATCCTCCAGTTATCTGAAAAATTTGAAATAAAAATTGTAGCAGGTACATTACTGATAAATTGCGATAGCAGAACGCTAAAAGAAAAAAGATTCAAATTTTGATTTAAATTTATTTTTTCTATTAAAAAATTTATAAACTCAACTTCTGAAATAATTCCAAAATTTATAAAGAACAAAATAAAAACTAATATAAGGTTCCAATCAGTTTTATAAATACTGAATTTGTCAAAAATAAGATAATAAATAAATATAAGGATAAAAAATGGAAAAAGGAAATGAGTTTTTGATATTATAATAAAAGTAATTAGTAAAAAAATAGAAAAGTAAAACTTTCTTTTATTATATGTTTCTTCTTTTAGATGTATTTCTAATTTCTCATCTCTAATCATAAAAAAAGAAAATATAGTGATTAAAGCTATTTGTAAGAAAACAATTGGCATCATTTTAACAACAAATTCTATAAAACTTATATCAAAATAATGCCATAGAAATATATTTTGCGGATTTCCGATGGGAGTAAGTGATGAACCTATATTTACGCTCAAAATTTCCAGAATAATAACTCTGGGAAAATCAAAATTCACTATTTTTTTCAATTCAATTGTAAATGGTATTATCAAAAATAAAGCAATATCATTCGTTAAAATCATAGATAATAATGCAGACATATATACAAGAAAAATAGAAAGAATTCTTTTTGAATGTATTTTATTGGATAAATGTTCAGCAATATAAAAAAAGTAATTACTGTTTTTCATAGATGTAGTAATTATCAAAAGTCCAGATAAAAAAAATATAGTATTCCAATCTATGAAATTTAGAATTTTTTCATAAGACGGTTTGGTAATTATTATCAAGACCATAAAAAGAAAAATTAAAAAAAATAATAGTTTTTCTTTTTTTAAAAAATATATTAAATTATTTTCAATCAAAAAAAATCCTCCAATCCTGTATTTTCTATTTGATTCTTAATTATATCATAATACGATGTCTAAAAAGTCAAATTCACTCAGGCAGCTCGATTGCTAATCCTTAAAATTATTCATTCTCAGCCGTCGCTCAAACAATACATCGTGTATTGTTTCGCTCAAAATTACTTCCATGTAATTTTGACGGCTTACATTCATAATTTTAAGGGCAATCTTCGAGCCTTCGTTTCATTTGAGACTTTTTAGACAGCCTAATATCATAATAATACTAATATATTTTAAAATCAAATCCCCGGATTTTTAATATTCCGGGGATTTTTTTGTCACACTATTTATTTTTTATCTTTGTCATATCCAGTTAAATAAAAATCAATACCTTGAGCAGCCCTATGTCCATCGGCAACACCGTGTATAATATCAGGACCGTGAACTATATCTCCACCTGCAAATAACCACGGAACACCTATAACATGGTTATATTCATCAGTTTTGAGTCTTCCTCTTACTATTTCAACTTTTTCTTTTATTTCCTCTGGCAAGTATGAATAGTCTGGCATTTGCCCAATTGACTCAACGACTAAATCTGCATCTAATTCAAGAATCTGCGATTCATCATATTTTGGGTTAAATCTTCTATTTTCATCAAATATTGATAAGACCTTTTTAAATCTGACTTTTTTAACTTTATCTCCATCTGTTATTATTTCTATTGGTCCCCAACCTGGATGGAAAATTACACCTTCTTCTCCGCCTTCTTCAATTTCATCCCAATCTGCAGGCATTTCTTCTAATGTTCTTTCCAGACTTACTACATGAACTTCGGACTTTCCATATTCTATATTTTGCAATCTAACCATAGTTCTTGCAACATCCATAGCCACATTACCGCCACCAATAACGACCAATTTTTTTGGAATATATGGTTTTGGACCATCACCTACAATATAGTATTTCATTTCTTTTAATACAACCATAGCCTGTTTTACCATTGGATGGTCTGTACCAGGAACACCTGTGGTTCTTCCAAGTGTAAATCCAGAAGATAAAAATACAGCATCATAATTATCTTTTAATTCTTCAAGGGTGACATCTACTCCAACTTTTGTATTTAGCTTAAATTCAACTCCTAATGATTCAATATATTTCCAATCTTTTTCAAAAGATTCTAAAGGTAATCTATATGTAGGACCTCCATAATTTAATACACCACCAGGTCTCTTTTCTGCTTCAAATACGGTAACTTTATATCCCATTAATATCAAATAATAGGCTGCGGATAAACCTGCAGGACCTCCTCCAACTATGGCCACTTTCTTATCTAACTTTTTAATTATTTGTTGTTCATGTTTTAAAACTTCATGATACTCTTCAGCTGGTATTTGATCAACTATATATCTTTTTAACCATCTAATAGAGACTGCTTCGCCTCTATGGCCTATTGTACAGGCAGTTTCGCATCTGTGAGTACACATTTTACCACAAACTAAAGGTAATGGATTTGTTTTATATAACCATCTTAGACCTTCTTCTACATTATCATCATATACAGTTTTAATATAGTCAGGAATATCCATGTGAGCTGGACATGTTTTGGTACATATGCCACAATCAACACATCTTGCAGCTTCTTCAATTGCTTGTTGTTTTGAAAACCCTTTTACAACTTCAAGAAATGTTTTCTTTCTTGTTTCTGCATCAAGAATTTCCATAGGAACTCTTTCTAAATCAAGTAATTCAGAATCATCTGTTCTTTGATAAGCTTTTTCAACTTTAATATGATGAATACCATCTTCTTTGGGTAAGAAGAAAAATGAATTTGGATCACTTGATAAATGAACATATTCTTTTGACATATTTAATGAACCTGTAGTACATATATCAACGCATAATCCACAAAAAGTACATCTTCCGTAATCAAATGCAGGTCTTTCAGGTTTAGACCCTTCCTCATCAGGAAGTTCTGAAATTTTTATCATATTTATTGCTTCTGCAGGACAAATTTTTGAACATGTACCACAACCAATGCACTTTTCCCAATCATTTGTATGAAATCCTCTATAATTATCTGCAGCTTCCCTTGGATTCTTTATTATATCATCTAAAGGAATAGTAACAGGTTTTTTTGTTAAATATTTCCAGGCTTTTGCTGGAGAAAAAAAACTTTTATTTATTTCAGACATGCACTCACCTCCGGTGGTAATTCGCTCTAAGCGATTATATTTTTAATCAATTTAACTATCTATCAATTTCAGGAGCACATACCCCCATAGTATCCAACCAAATAGCTACATCATCAATTCTTGTTCCAGGTAAATATTTTTCTATGCCAAGAAGTCCTTGAGGATAAGAAGCACCTCTTACAGCGATTCTGTAAGGTTTTTCTTTTCCATCAGATACAATATAATACCCATATTCACCACGAGCACATTCAATATGTGAAAAAACCTGACCTTTTGGAACCCTCCATCTCAAAGCACTACCTCTTGAAAAACTAACTCTTACTTTACCCTCTTTAGGCATTTTATCCAGTACCTGTCTTAAAATTTTAATGCTTTGTTGAATTTCCTTATATTTTATGGTTAATCTTGTATATGCATCAGAATATGTTGCTGTTGGAACTTCAAATTCAACTTCATTATATCTTGCATAAGGATCTATTTTTCTAATATCATATGGTTTTCCAGATGATGATCTTAGCCCTATACCAGTTACTCCAAGTTCCCAACATACTTCTTCTGTTAAAATAATATTATCTTTTGTCCTTGCCTGAACCATAGGATTTTTAAGCAATAAATCATCATATTCTGGTAATCTTTTTTCAAGATAATCAAGAAAATTTTCAATTTTCTTTTCAATTCCATTCGGCAAATCCTTTCTTACTCCACCGGGAACAATATACATATGATAAATTCTTGCACCGGTTATTTCTTCAAAAATATCAAGAATTAAATCTCTATCTGCTATAGCCCAATTTGGACCAGTATATAAACCAGTAGGGCCACCTATTCCACCCATTGCCATTAAATGATTTGCTATTCTTGCTAATTCTAAAATAATCATTCTTATCCAATGTGCTCTTTCTGGAACTTCAACATTTGCCAGCGTTTCTACACCCATAGCATAAACCATTTCATTAATATCAGGTTCTGGAACACAAATTCTTGGTATTAAAGCAAGGTTATTCATCCATAATCGTCTTTCCATTAATTTTTCAAATCCTCGATGAAGCATTCCAGGTACAGGACGTGCTTTTTCTACAATATCGCCGTCAACATAAAGATGAACGCTAAAATTTCCATGCATACCTGGATGATTTGGACCTAAAAATAGTTTTACCTGTCGTTTCATTTTGCTTCACCTTCTTTCGGAATAAAATCCACTTTATATTCTCTAACATCAAATTTTCTTTTAGAATATGCTAAAGGATCAAAATCTTTTCTTAATGGTGGTATATCATCCCATAATTCGAGGAATAAAGGTTTATCAGCATTTTTATTTCCTTCAAATTCAACACCAAAAAATTCATGTACATCTCTTTCATAGAATTCAGCACCAGGGTAAATATTTACAATTGTTCTAAATTTAGGATTATTTCTATCTATTTTTGTTCTTACTTGTAATGTGATAGAATTTTCCCAATTCATCAATATATATACCAATTGAAATTTACTTTCTTTTATCCAATCAATACATGTAAGTAAAGTTAATTGTTTCCACCCCAGTGATTTTAAATAGGCTAATACAGAGTGCAATTCTTCATTTTTTAAATCAATAACAATTTGATTTTTTTTAATTATTTCTACATTTTCTGGATTGAATTTTGATTTTATATTTTCAATAATATTATTCATGGAATTCATCTTTCACATACACCTCCCCAAGGGCGCGAATCTGGTTATTTTTGTACCAGTCATAATATTTTTGATACCTTTTCCAGCCCAATGCTTCACCTTTTTTAATCATATCCATTAATTTTTTAAATCCACTCATTACTGCTTCGGGTCTTGGCATACATCCTGCAATGTATAAATCAACTGGTAGGTAATAATCCAATCTTGAAATTACTGCATATGAATCATAATAAACTCCACCATTTAATGTACATGAACCAAAACCAACTAAATATTTTGGATTTTGCATTTGCTCATAAGTATATATAACCCTTCTTAAAGTTTTTACACTCAAATAACCAGTAACCAATAATACATCTGCCTGTCTTGGTGTGGCCATTGGCGCCATACCAATTCTTTCCATATCAAATCTTGATGTCATTGTTGGAGGTAATTCCATGGCGCCACAACCAGTACAGTAATGCAACATCCAAATAGATTTGCTTCTAAAAATATTTCCAAATTTTTCCCAGAAAGTTAAAGTATCTCTACAATCTAATTCATTCACATCTATTTCATTAATTTTTTCGTTATCATTTAAAGCCATATGCTCACCCCCAAACCGGTGAATATTATAATTGCCGTTTGAATAAAAGCTAAAGCAAGAGGTACTTTATAATAGAATACTACTAATTGATCTATTTTAAATCTTGCAACAACAGTAGAGATTATTGTTGCTAACATATAAACAATAAAATATTTTATTAAAAATGTTACTATTGTTCCGCCACCTAAAAATAAATTTACAAATAATCCTATTTCGACAAATGTTGCAAATTCATGTTGCAATATAAGCATACCTAAATGTTTTCCACCATATTCTACTAAAGGACCTGATGCAATTTCTGCAGGAGCTATAGGAGTATCAAAAGGTTTTTTTCCTAGCATTCCCATTAAAGTAATAAAACCTACAATAGTACCTAATGGCATTCTAAACATATTCCAGCTTAATATTCCCATACCTTGTTGTGCTACAGCTATTGCTGAAATGGATGCGGTTTTATTTGCATAAATTATTCCAAATACAGCCATAATATAAGGTAATTCATATCCTAACATTTGAGTTAAAGCTCTCATAACCCCTATGCTTGCCCAAGGGTTTCCTGAACCAACTGCACTCATTGCCATTCCAAGAGAACCAACAGCTAACAAATAGACTATAACAAAAAAGTTATCCAAATTTTTGAATACAACCAAATCACCAGCAGGAACAAAAATTAATGTAGCAATTGTGCCACCTAAAGCCATCAATACGCCAAAATCATATATAAACCCATGAGAAATTGAACTCTTACTCCATGCTTTAAATATATCTATAAAATTTTGATACCATGGAGATCCAACTCTTCTATGAATTCTTGCAACTACTTTTCTCTGGATACCAGATAAAGTAATTTGCCAGAAAAAGGCTAATAGTAATAAAGCTAAACCTAAGAAAAAAGTATTCATATTTTATCACCCCACATAAATATAACAGTAATTACAATAGAAATCCAAAACACCGTAAATGTAGGATTTTCATTAAAGAACCACGTTTTTATTAAATATCCAAATTCTCGTGTTCTTAAAGCGATAACATCATAGAATTTTTCAACTGAAGGATGATTTTTATATAATCTTTCAAATGGGGCATAATAATTTGACGAGTAATGATATTTATCAGGATCATATATAAATTCACCACTTGTATAAGTATCCATTAAACCAACTGATTTTGATTTTGGTAATATAAAATATAATATTGTTGCAATAATAAAACCAATAGTAAATACTAAAGTAACTGTCCATGAATCCCACATTCCATTAGGAGTAAATATTTTAAATCCTTCAACACCAATAGCTTTTAAACCAACTGTTTCTTGAATTTTAGCGATATATTTTAACATTAATCCTGGATATACACCATATAATATAGTTAAACCTGAAATTATTAACATTGGTAATTGCATTAAAAATGGAACTTCTTTTACCTCTTCATGTTTTGGAGATAATTGACCAAGAAATGCACCAGCTAACGGTCTAAAAACATACATAAAAGACCCAACACTTCCAAAGAATGTTGCAAATGCTATAAACATATTCCCTTTTCTAATTAATCCTTGATATATCAACCACTTTGATGCAAATCCACTCATTGGAGGTATTCCTGCTAAAGAAATAATAGCAATTAAATATACTGCAAATGTAACAGGCATCTTCTTTATTAATCCGCCTAATTCCGATATTTTTGTTGTCCCCGTCCTATAAGCTATTGCGGCAAAAGATAAAAACATAGCAGCTGATGCCATTGCATGATTAAATACATGCATCATTCCACCTGCAAATCCTGTTTGATCAACCATTGCTAAACCTATTAAAATATAACCACTATTACTTACAGTGGAGTAAGCAATAAGTTTTTTTGCATCATCCTGTTTTATTGCCATTAATGTTCCGATAATAATACTGATGGCACCAAGTATCATTAATATATAATTTTCGTACGGATTATTCAATATATTTAAATGATTTGCAAATACTTTTGATGTTGGTAATACTGCTGTCATCAAAAAGGCTATAAATCCACCCATTTTTACAAGACCGCCTGATAATACAGGTGAAAATGTATGTGGTGCATTACCATGGGCAATAGGCAACCATGTATGGAATGGAAATATACCTAATTTTGTTAAACCAGCAATTACAATCAAGAAGAAGAAGAAAATTGCAAAATTAGGATCTTCTGTCATTTTTCGAATAACTGTATTTATTTCAAATGTTCCATATTTTACATTCAACATTAAAATAGCATATAACATTGTAAATGATCCTACAGTACTTATTCCATAATAAACAACGGAAGCTTTTCTAGATTTTCCAAGTGGGATAATAAACATTGATGACCAAACTACTAATTCCCAGAAAATAAATAATGTTAAAAAGTCTTTTGCATAAAATACACCAATCGTTCCGCCCAAAGACAGTACATAGAATAAGTTGTATGCAGCAGGGTGTATTAGTTTTTCCATCCAATATGGGTTAAAGAAAGCTACCATTGAATAAACAATTACCATCACTATCGAGAAAAACCATGCATAATTTGATGTAACTAAGTTCAAAGAATACATACCATAGTCAAATAGATTAAATATTTCGCTATTAGAATCTTTTAACATGTATATACTAAATAATGCTATTAATGAAACAATAACAGTTAACCATGCACCAGCTTTATCATTAAATTTGCTGATAGCGTATGTAATAAATGCACCTAATAGTATGAATAGAATTAAAGTATTTAAAGCCATTTCACATCCCTCCCGGTATATTGGAAAGGTAATTGCTTATACCCTGTGTTATAAATTCTGGATTGAAACTAATGTAAATTATGAATAATCCAACTGCAATCGCTAAAGCAGCATAAGCAAATGAATTTTCCAAAGAAAGTTTTGTTGTATATACATCTTTTGATTCTTTTCCTTCTTCTCCTGGATTCCATAATTTAACTAACATTCTAATGAAATAAATACCTTCAATTAAACTTGCAAATAAGATTAATGCAGGAATCCAGAAATTATTTAATTTGAATAGATTTGTTAATGTAAATATTTTTACATAAAAACCATAGAATAATGGCAATCCAACCAAAGAAAGTGCTGCTATTGAAAAACCTAATCCTATTAATTTATGTTTTTTGAATAATCCCTGCAGTTTTTCAATATTATCAGTACCAGTGTATACATACATTGCACCAGCAATTGTAAACATTAATAATTTAGCAAAAGCATTATTTGCAACCTGCATCATTGCTCCACCAGTAATACCTGTTAAGAACAATGTTGTTATTAACCCGGCTTGTCCTATACTAGAAAATGCGAGAATACTTCTTATATTTTTTTGTGAAAAAGCTGCAATTTCTCCAAATACAAAAGTTAACGCTGTAATTGTTAGTAATAATGTTTTCAATGTTCCATCTACTACAAATATATTTGTAAACATTCTTCCAAACATCATAATAGCAGCTGTTGCATATGCAGAAGCAAAAATTCCACCATTTAAATCATTAACATTTCCATATACCATTTTTACCCATCCGTTGAACGGCATTATTTTAGTTTCTACTGCAAATCCAGCAAATATAAATGTTACTGCTAATAATAATACGTTACTATTTACAAAGCTAATTTTTGAAGCCATATCAGCCATGTTTAATGTTCCAGTCGTTGCATAAAGAATAATAATTCCCAATAAATAAAGATTTGAACCAAGAGCTCCTAAAATTATGTAGTTAAAGGTTCCTTTAAAACTTTTTGTCATCGTTGACATTATATATGCTGAAATTGATGCAATTTCTAAAAATACGAATAAATTAAACAAATCTCCAGTTAACATCATTCCATTTAACGAAGCCAGTGAAACCAATAATACAGTTGAATATTTTTTTACTGAAGCTAATGATGTAATAACAGATAAGGCAAAAGCAATATTTAATATCATTAATCCAAATATCGAATATTGATCAACAACAAGATTTATACCAAATGGAGGTTTCCAACCACCAATGATAATATTACCTTCCTGAATAACAAGAGCTCCAAAAACATTAAATGCAACTGCAGCTAATAAAAGAGTTTTATCAGCTTTTTTGAAAATAACAGATAAAAAGGCAAATAGTAATGGGATTACTATTAATAAAACAGGATTAATCATTGCTTTCACTCCCCATCTCGTCCAATTCTAATGTTTCATATTTTTCATAAATTTTTCTTACAACTGTTAGTGCTAACGCTGTAACTCCAACACCTATAACAATAGCTGTAAGAACAAGAGCTTGAGGTAAAGGATCAACAAACAAATTATTATTTGTTTTTACACCATTAAATAGAATAGGAGCAATTCCATCTTTAACATATCCAATAGATATAATAAATAAATTTACTCCAACTTCCAAAACATTTAATGCCACAACAATTTTAATTAAGTTCTTTTGAGTTAAAAGACCATATATACCTATTAATATTAAACCTATAAATAAATATTGTATCATTTATTTCCCCTCCTCTGAGAGAAAATCTGAGATCAAGTTTGAAAGCTCAGATCCTACTTTTAATCCCACAAAAATGTAAATAATTGGAACTATACCTGCGCTGAATAATTCTCCGACTGTACCTGTAGGTAAGAAATTGTATAAGAAATATCCACCCAATGATATTCCTAAAAGACCGAATATTAAATATAAACTTCCAGCTGTTCCTTCTAGTACTTTAAATGCTTTTACTTTTGTTTTAAATTCATCATCAGATATGTAGAACAATAATACTGCCGAAGCAATCATAGAACCACCTGGAAATCCTCCACCTGGAGTTAAATGACCATGAATGAATATATAAACACCTGTTATTAAAATGATTCCTGAAATTATTCTTACTGCAGCTTTTAAAATAAAGTTTGGTGGTGTTTTAAATTTCATTCTTGTGTTACCGCTTAATAACAATCCAACACCTAAAGCAGAAACAAATAACACTGTAACTTCACCTAATGTATCAAATGACCTGTAATTTACAACAATTGAAGTTACCATATTAGCCGAACCGCTTTCTGCATCTTTTGTTTCCTTAAATTTTATTTCACCTGAATTTTCACTAACATTTTTATTTACAAAACTATTTGATACTCTTTCAGTTAAATTTACTTCACCAAATTTTGGAAATAATTTACCTTCACCTGTTGAATAAAGATTTGTAAAAATAAAAATTCCTAAAACCAATACTATTAATGCAGCAATAACCTTTTTCATCATTTTTTATCACCAACCTTTTTTATAGAAAAAAGGGTAAATATGAATATAGCTGTTACTAAACCTGAACCTATTACTGCCTCTGTAATAGCAACATCTGGAGCTTTCATAAATATAAAAGATACTACTGATAACATACTTAATATTGATAAATAAATTACAGAGTTAATTATTTTTTTTGATTCTATAGCTAAAAAAGCAAAAATTAATAATGTAATACCTACTAAAATTTCAATTATTTGCATTTTTATCACCTCTACTTTTGTAGAGTTCATCTAAATCATTTTTTATTAATTTAAATGGTTTTGCGCCATAAATATAAGAAGCCTTAGCTAAAACAGAACTACCAACTGGATTAGTAATTGTTAAAAAAACTACGATTAATAATGTTTTTATAAACCATTGTGGTTGGGCAATTCCAACACCTAAAACTAAAGAAAATGTTCCTAACGTAGTAGCTTTAGTTGCTGCTTGAAGCCTGTTATAAACATCAGGCATTCTGTATAACCCTAAGCCACCCAAAACATAAAAAAGAGCACCTATTATCATAAATACATATCCAATTATAGTCATTTTTTCCCCTCCAAATAACGGGCGATAATAACAGTTTCAAGAAAAGATAATGCCCCATAAACTAAAGCAATATCAAGATATAATTCACTCTTGAAAATATAGGATAAAAACACAATAGAACCTGTTATTATAACGTTTAATGTATCAACAGCAACAACCCTATCTGGTGTTGTGGGGCCCTGAATTAATCTTAAAATAGAGAAAAATGCACCAATAGCAATTAAAATTCCTATTAAACTATTCATTTATAAATCCCTCCCAAAATTTTCTCAAATTTTCCTGAGACATATTTTTGATATTCTTCGGGAGATTCGCCTTTAACATCGATCCAATGAATATAAATATAATCTTTATCAGCATCAACCGAAAGAGTACCTGGAGTTAATGTAATAGAATTTGCCAGCGTTAATTTTCCAACATTACCTTTCAATTTAGTTGGTACCTTCACGAATCCTGGATTTAATGGTAAAGATGGATTCAATACTCTTGCAGCAACATCAAAATTCGCTTTTATCATTTCCATAATAAAAACAGGAACATAGATAAAAACAAATACGAATAATTTTGGTACAATGGAAAAATTAAAAGAGTAATCAACTATGTTTGCTATAATTCCAGATAATACCAGAGAAACTAATAAACCCGTAAGAATTTCTGGAAGCGAAAATCCTGTTAAGGCTATCCAGATTATCCACAGGGTTAAAAAAGTTGAAATATACTTTTTCAAAATACTCCCTCCTTTTTAAAATTTGTGAAAAAAATCTTTAAATTTGATAAATTATTTTTGTTCACAAAATAGCCAAATTATGCTTTCTTTATTATATTATTAGCTTCTTTAAGTTCTTGTGAAATTATTCTTTTTACATCGGATAAAAGTTCCAAAACCAAAGTATGTTTTAATTTACAAAAAACTATATTTCCTTTTTTTTCTTTTGAAATAATTCCTGACTCTTCCAGAATTTTAAGGTGTTGAGAAATACTTGATTGACTAGTTTGAAGTTTTTCGCTAATTTCTAAAACAGATAATTTTTTTACATTCAAAAGTTTGATTATCCTTAGCCTTACAGGGTGAGATAGAGATTTAAAAATATTAGAAATTAATTTACATTCGTCCAATAATATCATCTCCCGTATAAAAATTAAAAGAAAAAGAATATTAGAAAATTCTAATATTATTATAATACAAAAAAACTTATTATAAAAATAAAGATTATCGAATATAAATAACAATAATCCAATATAAAACATATTATCTAGCTATAATCAAGAAAAAATGAAAAGAGCGCAAAAAGCGCTCTTTAATGGTTTTTTTACAATACTTTAAATACAGATAATTTTTATCTGTATTGTTTTTGTTATAAATTCCTGAAAATTAAAGGCATGACTTGCTTTTTTCTTGATACTATTCCATTTAAAAAAGCTATTTTATTATCGAATTTAATTTTAAATATTTTTTCCGCTAATTTGTATTGTCCTGCGGAAAAAATATAAGACCCTTCTTTAAGCACATCTGTTAATAAAAATAAAAATAAAACATAGTTTTTTTCTTTTGCATATTTTTCCATTGATTTAAGAATTTTTTCTTTTTCTAAAAGAATTTGATGGGGATCTATAACTTCAATTTGAGATACTGCAATTTTACCTCTTGATATTCGTGTTTCTTTTAAATCTAGGGTTAAAATATCTTTTTCCGAAAAACCTTTTAAATTTGTTTTAGCTTTATACATATTGATTCCATATTCAATTGGATCTATATTTAACATCTTAGAAATTTCTTCAACTGTTTGTTTATCTTCATATGTTGTAGTAGGAGATTTTAATATCATAGTATCTGATAATATGGCAGATAACATTAAACCGGCAATTTCAGATGGAGGGGAAATTTTATTTTTTTTATATAAGTCCCATATTATCGTATTGGTACTACCTACAGGTCTAATATGGGCAGTAATTGGAAGACCTGTTTCCAATCCTCCTAATCTATGATGATCTATAATTTCTAAAATTTCTGCTTCTTTTATTCCTTCTACAGTTTGAGATTTTTCTGAATGATCAACAAGAATTACCTTTTTATTTTTGGGTTTAATTAAATCATGTCTTGTTATTATTCCTTTTACTGTATCCTCATTATCTATAACTATCGCAACACCTTTTTTATCCTGCATCAATTCTTCTTCAAAATCTTGTAGCAATTCGTCTGGAAGTACTGTAAGCGGGTTTTTTTCCATTATTCTCTCAACATGAGTACTTAATCTTAATAATCTTCCTGTAATATATGTGGGATGAGGTGAAACAACAATTGGAGTATTTTGTTTTTTTGCCAGTTCAACTATATCTGAATCTGGAAAAAAATTTCCTGTTATTATCAAACAGCTTACTTTTTTTTCAAGAGCAATTTTTTGTACATCTTTTCTATTTCCTGTAATCAATACATCATCTTTTTTTACATAACGTTGTACTTCTTCAGCTGTCATTGCACCAATTGTTGGACACCCTTTTAATTTTTTATTTTCATCTCCAGTAATTAATTTTCCATTCATTGTTTTTATAATATCCTTTACTTTTGGAGGATTTTTTTCAAGTGTGAAATTTTGTATTTCATGTAAAAAATTTTTTGCTAATTCTCTTTCTGTTAAAAGTCCAATTAGTTTATTTTCTTTATCAACAATTGGAATACTTTTTATCTGATTATCAAGCATTTTATTTCCAACTTCATAAATAGTAGATTCCTTATAGGCTGATATAACCTCCTTTATCATAACATCTTTTGCCTGTATATATACATGTTTTAAGATTTTTGGTGGTTCAACATTAAAAAAATTCAAGACATATTTGCTTTCCGGATTAAGATTTCCAAGTCTATAAGGTATATATATATATTTATTATCGATCTTATTTTTTAAATAAGCGTAAGAAATAGAAGCAACAATACTATCTGTATCAGGTTTTTTATGTCCTATAACATATATATTTTCTTTCATTGTATCCCTCCGAATTATTAAAAATAACGAAGATATTATAACATAAACAATTATATTTTCAAATAATAAACCGGTATCTTAAGATACCGGTTTATTATTATTTTGATTTAAACTTTTCAATTTCCTCTTCTACTTCTTTAGCACCCTCATTATAAAATTTTTCTTCTTCAGGATCCAACTCTTTTAATAATCTTAAAAATTCTCCTGCATGAACTCTTTCTTCATTAGCGATATCAACCAATACTTCTTTTGCTAATTCATTATTTGTAGACTCAGCTAATTGCATATATAATTGTATTGCTTCATATTCTGCAGCAACCATATAGCGAATAGCTCTGACTAATTCTTCATCCGTTAATTTTCTACCACTTTTTAATCCTGAAAATGGATTTGCAAATTCCGGCATATTTCCCCCCCTTAATCATTTTCACCAAAAAGAATGGTGATAATTGCATTATTCGTTAAATTAATATGTTTTATTGCATCTGGTGTGTTATTTAATAATGATTCTAAATCATTTTTATCAATATTATTATTGGCATCTGTATATACCTTTAAAATATAATTTCCTTCAAGAAGATTTTCTATTTTGAAGTAATCGTTTTTTGGTTCTTGATCATTAGCAATATCATAACCTTTTATTTTATTACTTGAATCTAAAGCAAGTATTACAAATTCTCCACTCCACGGATGTAATTGACCATCTCCCCAATCATCTTTAAAATACCCTTCAATATAATATGTTTTTTCATTGTTTAAATCCATGCAACCATAAAGCAAAAATACTAAGAAAAAAATACCTATAAAAAAAAATGCTTTTTTCATTCTATCCCTCCTTAAATTCAAAAAAAAATGAAACATATATTAATATTATATCTCAGATTTCAAGCTAAGTCAACTTTTGAAACTTTTTTCTAAAAAGCAAAATAAAAAAGATGGCAAAAGCCATCTTAGAATATATTAATCTTAAAATATATCAATTATTAATAAATATAAATTTTTTATTTGGTGATGATTTTTAATATTTTCAAATATTTTATAATTATCAATATGTTCAAAATCATTGCCATCATGAAATACCAGTTTCCATTCTTCAGGATAAGCATATTTCCCGTTTTCAAATCTTTTTAAATTATCTTTTAATTGATTTAAAATATAATCATCTTCAGGAACTTTTCCTTCAAATCTTTTTATCATATTTTCTGACGCTTCTTTTAAACTTTTATACATAGAAATTAAATCATTTACTGTGTCTTCGAATAATTTTTTTTCATTTAAATAGTTAATACATGAAGAAACATTATGATTTCCATATCTTCTTGCATATTTTGAAGCTAAATTGTAAGCTTCTTCTTCATTATTTGCAATTAATATCAATCCATATGTATACATTTTGCACCTCCTAAATACAATAGAAAATTTAAATTTTTATAATAAAAGCGGGGAAAATCCCCGCTTTTATTATATCATAACCATTCTCTTTCAAAATATTCAGTATGTAATAAATGATGTGCTTTTTCACTATTTGGTTTTCCTAAAAATTCGTCATAAATTTTCTTTATAGAAGGATTTTCATGTGATTTTCTTATAGGTTTATCCTTATCTATTTTGTTAATAGCTTCAATTCTTCTTTTTATAACATTGAAATCTCCGTGATGATAAGGTTGTCCTCCACCTCCAACACAACCACCAGGACATGCCATTACTTCAATCAAATGAACCTCGACTTTTCCTTCCCTTATATCTTCCAACAATTTCCTTACATTTCCTAAGCCATGTGCAACACCAACTCTAATTATCTTTCCTTTAATATCGATTTCTGCAATTCTTACACCTTCGTAACCTCTCAATCCAACAAAGTCTACATCTTTTAATTCTTCACCTGTAATAAATTCATAAGCTGTTCTTAAAGCAGCTTCTGCAACACCACCAGTTCTACCAAAGATATCAGCTGCACCGGTTGATTCACCTAAAGGATTATCATATTCGCCATCTGGTAAATTATTAAAGTTTATACCTGATTCCCTGATCATATCTGCTAATTCTCTTGTAGTTATTACAAAATCAACATCCTGATATCCTGAATCTCTTAATTCATCTCTATTTGCTTCATATTTTTTAGCCAAACATGGCATTATTGATACTACAACAATATCTTCTGGATTGATTCCTGCTTTTTGGGCATAATATGTTTTTGCAACTGCTCCAAACATCTGTTGAGGAGATTTAGCGGTTGATGGCATTTCCAATAATTCAGGGAATTGATGTTCTAAAAATTTAACCCAACCAGGACAACAGCTTGTTAACATTGGCATGTATCCGCCATTTTCTAATCTTTGAATAAATTCAGTAGCTTCTTCCATTATTGTTAAATCAGCAGAAAAATTAGTGTCAAATACTTTATCAAAACCTAAAACTCTTAAAGCAGAAACTAATTTTCCAGTAGATATTGTACCTGGTTCATGACCAAATTCCTCAGCAATAGCAACTCTAACTGCTGGGGCTGTTTGAACAACAACATGTTTCTTTGGATCTTCTAAAACATCCCATACCTGATCAATATATGATCTTTCAACTAAAGCACCTGTCGGACATACGGCTACACATTGACCGCAGAATGTACAAGCAGTATTTTCGAGATTCCAGTCAAAGGTTGGTTTAACAACAGCATCAAAACCTCTGTTTACAGCAGATAGAACGCCGACAGTCTGGAATTCATTACACATAGTTTCACATCGTCTACACATTACACATTTATTTGGATCTCTGATTATTGCTGCTGAAATATCCTTTTTATGTAAAGACATTTTACCCATATATGGATTATTATGAATATTTAATTCAGCTGCTAAATCCTGTAATTCACATTCGCCATTTTTTGGACATTTTAAACAGTCTTGTGGATGGTCAGATAATAATAGTTGAAGTGCAGTTCTTCTTGCTTGTATAGCTCTCCTTGAATGAGTTTTTACAATCATACCTTCTGCAACTGGAGTAGCACATGCTGGAGCTAAATTTCGTCTTCCTTCTACTTCAACCATACATACCCTACATGAAGCAGGTTTGTTTTCAATTCCTATATCATCTAATTTCATATAACATAATGTCGGAACATATCCACCAACAGATTTAACAGCATCTAAAACTGTATAATTTTCAGGTACTTCAACTTCCTTACAATTTATAGTAATTTTTGGCATATTTTTTCCTCCTTCCTATATCTTTTCTATAGCGCCAAATCTACATGTTGCATAACAAGCGCCACATTTGATACATTTTTCCTGATCTATTTCATGAGGATTTTTAATAGACCCACTAATAGCTTCAACAGGACAAACTCTTGCACAAGCAGTACAACCGACACATTTTTCTTTATCTATAACATATGTAATTAAGTTTTTACATACACCAGCTGGACAGGTTTTATCAAGAACATGAGCTTCATATTCATCTTTAAAGTAATGAAGTGTTGATAAAATTGGATTTGGTGATGTTTGTCCTAAACCGCAAAGGGCAGAATCTTTAATTGTTTCTCCAAGAATTCTCATTCTTTCAAGATCTTCCATAGTAGCTCTTCCAGATGTGATTTTATCTAATACTTCTAATAATCTGACATTTCCAATTCTACATGGAGTACATTTTCCACATGATTCTTCCACTGAAAATTCTAGATAAAATTTTGCAACATCAGGCATACATGTATTTTCGTCCATAACAATCATTCCGCCTGATCCCATCATTGAGCCTAATGCTGTTAATGTATCAAAATCTATAGGCGTATCTAAATATGCTGCTGGAATACATCCTCCTGATGGCCCACCAGTTTGAACAGCTTTAAACTTTTTATTTTCTCTAATTCCACCACCTATATCAAATATAACTTCTCTTAAAGTAGTTCCCATAGGAACTTCTACAAGTCCAACATTATTTATTTTACCAGCTAATGCAAATACTTTAGTTCCTGGAGATTTTTCTGTACCTAAACTTCTAAACCATTTTGCCCCTTTTAATAATATTGGAGCTATATTGGCAAATGTTTCAACATTATTTATAATTGTAGGTTTTCCCCATAATCCTTTATTTGCAGGAAAAGGAGGTTTTGTTCTTGGTTCTCCTCTATATCCTTCAATAGAAGCTAATAAAGCTGTTTCTTCTCCACAAACAAAAGCTCCAGCCCCAAGTCTTATTTCTAAATCAAATGAAAAGTTTGTCCCAAATATATTTTCTCCTAATAATCCATAGTCTTTTGCCTGCTTTATAGCATTTTCTAATCGTTTAACAGCTAACGGATATTCAGCTCTTATATAAACATATCCCTGATTGGCGCCTATAGCATAAGCTGCAATAGCCATACCTTCGATAACTGAATGCGGATCTCCTTCAAGAACGGATCTATCCATAAATGCTCCAGGATCCCCTTCGTCGGCATTACATACAACATATTTAATATCTCCTTTAGCTTTTTGAGCAAATCCCCATTTCAAACCTGTCGGAAATCCGCCGCCGCCTCTACCTCTTAATCCTGATTCTCTAACTTCTTCAACAACTTTTTCAGGTGACATAGATAAAGCTTTAGCCAATGCCTGATATCCATCATTAGCTATATATTCATCTATATCATCAGGATCGATTAATCCTGCATTTCTTAAAGCAACTCTTATTTGTTTTTTATAAAATGGCATTTTCTTTGATTCATCTATTCTTTCATGTTCTGTTGGTTCAACATATAATAATCTTTCAACCTTTCTACCTTTTATAATATGTTCATTTACTAATTCTTCAGCATCTTCTGGGGTAACTCTTACATAGAAAGTATTATCAGGTAAAAATTTCACTATTGGTCCCTGTTCACAGAATCCAAAACATCCAGTTCTAACTATTTGAACATCATTTTCCAAGCCTTTTTCTTTAACTAATTTTTCTAAATTATCTTTTATTAACTCACTTTTGGAAGAGGTACAGCCTGTACCACCACATATCAAAACGTGATATTTATATGATGACATTTTTATTCCCTCCTTATTCATTAATTGATTTGTGAGTTTCCCCTATGATTGAGTCCTGCAATAATTCACCATTTAAAATATGTTTTTCTATCAATTCTTTAGCTCTATCACCAGTAATTTTTCCATATAATATAGGTTCTTTTCCTGGTTCGTTAACTTCTACTGTAGGTTCAGCATGACAGTATCCCATACATCCTGTCTGTATAACTCTTATATTATCCAAATTTTTTTCTTCAATAGTTTCAAGTAATTTTTCAAATGTTGTTTTAGCTCCTGCTGCAATTCCACATGTTCCCATTGCAACTTTAAGAGTTATAATGTCATCTTTATCAGCTATTTTTCTTAAAGATAATTTACTTTTAGCTTCTTCTTTTTGCTTTAATAAATCTTCTAAGCTTTTTATTTTTGGCATAGGATCCCCTCCTTATTTATCTCTATTTCTATATTCCTTTATTAATCTTTTTACATCTTTTGTTGTTAATCTTCCATGAACCTCATCACCAATCATTACTACTGGAGCTAGTCCACACGCGCCTACACACCTAACTGCATGGATACTAAATATACCATCTTCTGTGGTTTCATTTTCTATTATGCCAAGTTGTTTTTTAAACTCTTCAAGAATGTCACCCGAACCTCTAACATAACATGCAGTACCTAAGCATACATTAATAGGATATTTGCCTTTTGGTTTCATACTGAAAAAATTATAAAATGTTACAACACCATATACATCAGATGCGTGAACATCCAGTTTTTTTGCTATTATTTTTTGAATTTCAATCGGAAGATAACCAATTATTTCCTGAGCTTTGTGCAAAACATGAATTAAATAACTTCTTTTTGTTACTTTATCTTTGTTCTCGAGGTTTAATGAATCAATATATTCTTCTACTTCTCTAAATTTGTTCTCAAGTTCTACAGACATTGCATTCCCTCCTCGTTATGGATTTATTCTTATATACAAAAATTATATATATTAAATAAATAGATATTTTTTTCACAAATTATATAAAATATTCAATTTAGACAAATATTATCCAAATAAGATATTTTTTTCACAATTTCACAAAAAGAAAAACAAAAAAATTTAATGAAGAAATCTTCACATAGATTATATAATATTATGATTTAATTTGATATGTGAAATATAACGGATAGGAAAAGAAAGGATTAATTTTGTGTAAAAAAAGCTCAACTATACTACTTTTAATTTAATAAAAGATTAATATAAAACATTAAAAATATAAATAATTCACAAACTTTAAAACAAAAAAATTGGTTCTGTTATATAACCCATCATTATAATATCGAAATATTTAGAATCAATATAAACAGCTTCTTTACGTCGTCCTTCTTCAATAAAACCTAATTTTTTATATAAAGATATAGCTTTTATGTTATTTGAAAAAACTTCTAATTCGAGTCTATGTATATCGGGATTTTCTATACACCATGTTATATGATTGTTAATTAATGTTGTGGCTATACCCATATTTCTAAAACTTTCAAGTACACTAATTCCTAATTTAGCAGTTTTTTTTAATCTTTGTCTTTGAATATTCCAATAAATATCAGCATTACCTATTATTTTATCAGTAAATTTTGTAACTAATATTCTCAATCCAAACAATTTTTTTGATAAGCTGATGATTTCCTCAAAGTCTTTAACTGTTTTATTAAATTCGTTCAGTTGAGTTGCCAGTGTAGTTGAATTTGAAAAAACTTTTTCATAAAAATTAATTATTTTTTTTGAATCATTTTTTTGAGGATTTGTAATATAGATACCATGCGAATTTAATTTATAAATATAAAAATTTCTTATATCAATAGTGTTTTTGTTTGATAATAAAATTTTAAAATTTTTTTGATTAGAATATACGTTTATAACGTATGAGTTATTGACAAAGTAAGAAATATCTTTTAAAGTTTGAGTAATTAAATTTATATTTTCATTTTCAAAAAAAACAAAATCTACAACATTGTTTTTTAATATGTAAAATGCCAGAATCTTATTATATTCCTTTAAATAGCGGATTTTATATCCATTTTTATAAAAATTTACCAAATCCCATATAGTAAATGGAATTAAGGATTTTTTTGATAATTTTAAAATTGAATATATAAGACTATTATCTGGAAAAAAATTTTTGAAAGTTTTTTCTTTGCTTTTTTCATTTTCTATTTCTAAAACATATAAAGTTCCTATATTATTCATATAATAAAAATCACTTTCTACTTCGGAAAAGAAGTAAACATCTCTTTTAGGTATTTTAATTATGGAATCGAGTATCTCTATAAATTCTAATTTATCTTTTATTTTGAAAAACATATCTCCATATGAATTTTTATAAATTTTAATCCCCCCTGAATTGAAAGGCCTCTGCTATATCTTCAATTTTTATTTTATTGCTTCCTTTCAAATCGGCTATTGTTCGAGCAACCTTTAATATTCTATTAATTCCTCTACCGGTCATTTTAAATTTTTTCGCGCCAGTTTTTAAAAAACTTTCAACACTTTCATCGAGCTTAATAATTTTTTTTACTTCCTTTTGGGTAAGTTTTCCATTTAGTTTTCCCTGTCTTTTTATTTGTATATAACTTGCTTTTCTTACTCTTTCGCGTATAGTTGCTGAACTTTCTTCATTTATATTGCTGAAAATATCATCTATTTTAACACGTTCGATCTTTATTCTGATATCGATTCTATCATAAACTGGACCTGATATTTTTCTATTATAATTATTAATTTGGTTTAATGTGCATGTGCATTCGTGCTCTGGGTCACCATAATATCCACAAGGACATGGATTTTGTGCTGCGATTAACATAAATTTTGCGGGATATGTAGCAATTAATTTTGCTCTGGAAATCGTAACAATTCCATCTTCCATAGGTTGTCTGAGAGCTTCAATTACATCAGTTCTGAATTCAGGAAATTCATCTAAGAATAAAACACCATTATTTGCCAGGCTAACCTCTCCGGGTTTTGAATCGGCACCACCACCAATTATTGAAACAGCAGATGCAGAATGGTGTGGAGAGCGGAAAGGACGTTTTTTTATTACCTTATTTAGATAACCATATATAGAATAGATTTTTGTTGATTCTATTATTTCATCTTTTGTCATTTCAGGTAAAATAGTAGGAATTCTTCGTGCAATCATTGTTTTACCAGATCCTGGGCTTCCCTTCATTAATAAGTTATGAAATCCAGCTGCGGCTATTTCAGCTCCTCTTTTTGCAAAAAATTGCCCTTTTATTTCTGAAAAATCAAGTTGTTCATCATTCTTTTCATAATATGTATTTTTAGGAGAAGCTTTATAATTTTCAGATTTTTCTGGATCGAATATATGAATTATATCAGTTAATTTATTAATTATATAAACTGTATTTTTTTCTATAAACAAAGATTCTTCTTCATTTTCTTTTGGAATTATAAACCGGGCATTTTTATTTTTATGGGATATATCCAGTAACAATAATGTTATTCCTGGTATTCCTCTGATTTCACCGTTTAACCCAATTTCACCAAATATATAATAATTATCAATATTAAAATTTAATTGTTTTGAAGCCAATAATATAGATATCGCTATTGGCAAATCAAAATGTGTTCCGTGTTTTTTAATATTACTTGGTGCAAGATTTACGGTTACATTCCCGTTTGGGAATTTAAATCCTGAATTTCTTATAGCACTATATACTCTTTTTTGACTTTCTAAAATTGCTGTATTTGGCATGCCGACTATCTTAAAGATTTGTTGTGTTGCTTTTGAATTTATATCAACTTCCACAATAATAGGTTTTACTTCAAAACCTGAAACATATGCGCTATTCACTTTTGAGTATTTCACCCCATATCCCCCTTATACAAAAACTATAGTTATTTACTATGATAAAAATATTTTTCTATATTTTTTATTGTTTTATCGATATCCTCTTTTTTTATCCAGTAATGAGTAACAAACCTGTATATGTTTTCTTCTGGTGGATTTATTTTTATACCATTGTCTTTCATATATAATATAAACTCATTATCATTAAAATTCTTATTTATTTTAAAAAACACCATATTAATATCAACATCTTCGACAATATCAATAAAACCAAGTTTAGAAAGTTTATGAGCCAAATATTTAGCCTTTTCATGGTCTTCATTTAATCTAAAACGCATTTTATTTAAAGCAATTATTCCTGCAGCTGCTAATATTCCTGCCTGTCTTAGTCCACCGCCCATAATTTTTCTATTTCTTTTAGCATTTTTTATAAAATCATAACTTCCAACAAGTAAAGAGCCAACAGGAGCGCACAACCCCTTTGAAAGGCAGATGTTAATAGAATCTGCATATGAAGCTATTTTTTGCGGTTCAACGTTTAATGATATAGCAGCATTGAATAATCTTGCACCATCTAAATGTATAGGAATATTATATTTATCAGCTATTGTTTTTATTTTTTCGAAATTTTCTAACTGTATGGCTCTTCCATTAGAATGAGCATTTTCTAATGCAATTAATCCGGTTTTAGGAAAATGTATATCTTCAACCTTTCTTATACTTCTTTCTATTTCTTCTGGAGGAAGCATGCCTTTATTTGATTTAATTGTACGTAATTGAACACCTGCGATGATTGCAGCAGCTCCAGCTTCATGTTGAACAATATGACAATCGTCACCTAATATTACCTCATCACCTTTATTACAATGTGTGAATAAAGCTAATTGATTTCCAAATGTTCCACTTGGAACAAAAAGAGCTGCTTCTTTTCCTAATATATCAGCCGCCAATTCCTCTAACTTTTTTATGGTCGGATCTTCTTCATAAACATCGTCTCCAACTTCAGCCTCACACATAGCTTTCCTCATTTCTTCGGTAGGTAATGTGACAGTATCGCTTCTCAAATCAATAAAATCCATAATTCCACTCCTTTTTATTAAGTGCAAATAACTAAAAATCAAGTATTAAATATTTATTAATGGCTTTTTTTATTTTTTCGAAACTCTTTTCATCTTTGACCTCAATTGTATGAATATGAACGCCATCTGATAATTCCAATAATGGTGTTGCTTGTGTGGTTTTTAATAAACTCATAAATCTTATAATATCTTCTTCGTTTTTTACATCGATTCTTCCTTTAATTTCACCATAAAGAGGGTGTTCAACAATAACATCTATAATCTTTCCTCCTGCCTGTACAATAGCAAATAGTTCATTTTCAATTTCATCTGTTGAATGCTTTACAGCTATCATCTTTCTAATTCCTACTTCTTTTTCCAGAATATATCCATCTCTTGTAGCAATAATTTTATGTCCATCTGATTTTAATCTGGATATATATTGTATAATCATCTGACGGCTTATACCAATTTTTTCTGCTAATATTTTGCCTTTTACAGGATTTTCTGAATTCTCTAAAATTTTTAAAATCCTTTGTTTTTTATCCATCATCCACCTCATAAACATATAATAATTCTTTTTGTAAACCTTTTATAAATGTTTCAACAATTTTGGATTTTTCTTCTGCCAATATTTTAGCGGTTTTTGTATTCATTAAATGTTTGAGTTTAAGTATTTTTTCGTAAAAGTGTTCGATTCTTTCTTTTAAATCTCCGCCATTTTTATGCATGAAAACTCTTGTTATTCCTACGTATCCTAAAGCATCTAATCTATCAGCATCTTGTATAATTTTTGCTTCTAATGTTTCTGGAATATTTTTCTTTCTAAATCTGTGATGTTCTATACAATATGAAACTTTTCTATATTTTGGATACTTAATTTTTCTTAAAAAAATTTCAGCTCTTCTTGCACCCTCGAGCGCATGATCTTCTAT
Source organism: Marinitoga sp. 1155 (assembly GCF_001021175.1). Lineage (NCBI taxonomy): Bacteria > Thermotogati > Thermotogota > Thermotogae > Petrotogales > Petrotogaceae > Marinitoga > Marinitoga sp. 1155. Next base: position 80,816 of record NZ_AZAX01000001.1, read on the forward strand.
TTTTCCGGATAATTCATCGTTTCTTGCTATATCATGAAGTAAAGCTGAAATAATAACAACTTCTATATCGGCATTTTCGTTTTTTGCTATAAATTCAGCATTTTTTGTAACTCTTAGTATATGACCTAAATCGTGTGTAGAATCAAAATTTTCATTTATAACATAATCATACACAAGATTAATAAAATTCTTTTTCATAGTTTCCCACCTTTTTTAGCTTTGATTTAGTATAACATTTTTTTGTATTTTTTGTCAATATATTGAATATACGATATGATATAATAAAGATAAATTGAGAAAATAGATAAAAATTCACTAAAGATATTATAGGGGGTATTTAAGTTAGGAAAAAGAATAATATGATAAGGAGTGAATTTAATTTAGAGAGAGTCATTCCAGGAAAAAAGCAAAAAATAAATCAAAGGAAAGAAAAGATTTGAATTTGCACAATTTAAAAATACTATGAAAGGGGGGAGAAACTATGAAAGTTAATATAAAAGAACTTGTAGAAGAAATGGATGCGCAATTCTCAGAAACAACCAAATATTATAACAAAAAAACAGGTGAATTTGTTACGATTGAAAACGACTTTCTTTCAAAAGCTGAGTATGATGATTATGATTATATCTATTCAAAAGCTCAAGATTGGGAAAAAGAAGAGTTGAAATTAGCAGATGCTATATTAACTTATCCAGAAATCTATATTCCAATACCCTCGCAATATGATATTTATGAATATAAGATTATGAGAAACTTTTCTATTTATATGGTTGATGATGAAACTTCTGAAATTTTATTAAATGCACTTAATGGTAGAGGAGCGTTTAGATTTTTTAAATATGAAATCTCCAGGCTTGGTTTAAGAGATAAGTATTATGAATACAAAATGGAAAAATTGAAAGAAATTGCTATAGAGTGGTGTGAAGAACATGGATTAGAATATTATGAGGAATAGCAGGAGGAATAATATGAAAAAAATAGAGATTATTGATATAAAACGTAATCATTTTGAAGAGTTAGGGGAAATTATTCTTCCCTATTATAAAAAAGACCCGATGAATTTTTTGTTTATAGGTCCATCTGGTGATTATGTAAAGCAAATTGCTGAAAGTGTTGCGAGGAAAGTTGATAAAACTATTAATAGAGATGCTTTTAGGGTTATAAATCAATATGCTGTTGAAATATTTAGAAAATATGAACCTTCATCCCTGTTTATAGACAGGGATTTTTTAAAATCATATATAGCAAAAGAAATGGAAGATTTAATAGAAAAAGAAAAAAATAATCCACAATTCAAAAATTATGTAAAAACCCTTTCAAAATCAAAACGCTCAATTGATTATCTCCTTGAAATTTTTGAAAGAAAATGGGAGATTTCAAGAATAGACGATGAAAATATTATTTCTTCAAATGAATTATATTCAGAAATAGATAAAGATGTAGATGGTGATAGCAATCTGTATAAGCTATATAAGCATCTTGAAGAAAAGCTGGAAGAAATACTCAATACAAAATTCGACAATTCTAAAAGTATAGATAAAAATTATGACCAGATTAGTATATATAAATGGTTCTATAATGAACTGCCTAAACTTGAAAAAACCTTGGGAAATACATTGTTCATAAGCGGTTTTTTTGATATACCACCTATTTTGACTAAAGTATTAAAAACAATGTTTAATATGTTTGACAATGTTATATTTTTTGCTTGGAATCCGATAGATGAAGAATCATTCAAAAGTCTTGAAAGAATATTATACTTTTTAAAAAATGAAGGTTTTGAAATAAATTATCATAAATCAGAATTAAAAGAATTATTCAAAGGTATATACATACAAAAAACAGTATTTAAAAATACTGTATTAGAAATAGAAAATGTAGCAAAAGAAATAAAAAGAAAAATAATATATGAAAATAATCAACCTCAGGATTTTGGAATAATTGTTCCTGATACACAAACTGCGAATGCATTTGCTGAATTTTTTGAAGAATTAAACGTTCCATATAGATTGAAAAATGATATTCCATTATCAGAAAGCGTTATAGTTTCAAAATTATTATTACCATTAAAGGCGAAATACTCAGGATATGAAGTAGAAGATTTGCTTGCATTAATAGAAGCAGGATACGGAGGAGAACGTTCGTTATCAATTGATGAAATTGAATCGTTATTAAAAGCTATTAATCTCTATTATGACTATCCAAAGTCTACGCTTAAATCAAGAAAGGAAAAGTGGTTAAATACAATTTCAAAATATCTAAAAGAGATAAAAGCAGAATTAAATATATCTGATGAAAAGGAAAGATTAGAAAAACAGGAAGAACAATTTAACGAATTATTGGAGTTAATGCACACACTTTTTAACCTGTTAGAGAAAATAGATATAAATGATTTTGAAATTACATATTACAGAGAACTTTTAAATATCTGGATAAATGAAAGAATTATAAACATAAAAAATATAGAAAAAGTGGAAAGTGAATTAAATGCATTATATAAATTTCATGAATTATTACTCACTCTTGAAAAAAATCTGAGTCGTTTAATAGACGGTGAAATTAAGCTTTCCAAATTTTATAACATACTTTCCAGTTTAATAGAAACGGAAAAATTTAGAATTTCTGAAAGATATTCAAATACAGTAGAAATATTCACATTAAATGATTCAAGATTTGTACATAAAAAATACAAGATATTTGTATCTTTTACTGACAGAAATTATCCATCAATCGCTGTAAATCCGTTATTATCACAAATCACACAAACAAATAATTATTCAAAAATTTCCGAATTGCAATTCAGAGAAAACCTTTATATTTCCATGCTTTTTTCTGATAATGTAATATTTACCTATCCAAAAGCGACATTATCAGGAGAAGAAATACTCTCTTCTCCATATGAAAAAGATTTTGAAAAATTATTTAAGGTTAAAGATTGGGATTTAAAAATAAAAGGTGAAGAAATTATTCCCGTAGACACATATGAAATTTTTTCTTTAGAACAGGCTGCATTATACTTTGCATATAATAATTTAAAATCTGATATAAAAGAGATAAATAGTGTAATTACAGAAATAGAAGATTTAAAAGTAAAAAGAGATAATTATAACTGGATGTTGAATGATGAAATAAATACTGGCGATATTAGCCATAATAAGATTTCAACATATGTAGACTGTCCATTTAAATATTATCTGAAATATATAGCAAATATAAAAGGTAATAAAGATTTTTCCATTTTCTATACAGGAAACTTAAAACATCGTATAATGAAAAGATTATTCGATAAATATCCGGCATATAATTCTATTTTTAGTCTTATTCAGAATGAGAAAATGTTATATAACGAAATAAAAGAAATTGCTATGGAAGAATGGGATAATTCCGGCGTAGAAGAATTAAGATCATATAAAATAGTAAAGGAAATAGAAATAGAAGATATAGCCAGTGAGATGGTTATAGTTGTGAAAAAATTAGTTGAGTCATATATATTCTTTGGTAGTAGTAGAGTCAAAAATAACCAGGATAAAAAAACAATATTATACAATAAAGTTTTGAAAAGCGAATATTCGGTTTCCGGAAGATATAAAGATTATAATTTTTTTGCTCGTATTGATAGGATAGATTTGCTTGAGGAAGATATAAGGTTTGGCATGGATAAAAAGAAAGAAGAATTAAAACCTGTGGAAAAAATAGAAAAAGAAGCATTATCTATAATAGATTATAAAAATAGCAAAAGTTTTCAAAGTGAACAATTGTTGTTTTACTATTATATATTATTAAATAATCCAGATTGGAAATCAAAAATAAAAGGAAAATCCATATTTTTAAGTTTTCTTCCAATGAAGGAAAAAGAACTGGGGAAAAAAGATAGCTTAAAATGGATGAAAATTGAAGATAACAATATATATATAAAATATCCCGGTAATTCAACGTCATATAGTAAAACTCCTCTAAAAGAATTTGAAAAATGGTTTGATGATGTAATAAAAGCTATTAAAAGTGCAGAGTTTTATCCTGCATTCATTGATGATAAAAATAAATTAAAATATAGATTCTTAGATTATTTAAGGATGAAAGAATATAATGTTCAAAACTCCAGTGAGAAATATTATACATGTGATGGTGGATATAATTCAAATGGTAAAGATAATAAATGTGAATATTATAGATTATGTAGTGTTTTAGGCTGGGGAAAATATATTAACCTAAAAACAAGAGAACATGTAAAATCTAAAAAGAACTCTAAATAATGAGGTGAAAAAATGTCTAAAATTTTAAATATAGATAAAATGAAAAAAAATGTTGATAAGAATTATTTTATTTCTGCTTCTGCCGGAACAGGAAAAACATACACAATAACTCAATATTATATAGCTATACTGGAAAAATACGAAAAGGAAAATAATCCGGATATTGTTCAGAATATTCTTGCAGTAACATTTACCAACAAAGCGGCGGGGGAAATGAAAGAAAGAATCCTCGAAGAAGTAGAAAAAAAATTAAACATAGAAGAAAACTATAAATACTGGCGTGAAATAAAAACAAACCTAAATCGCTCATGGATAATGACAATAGATAGTTTTTGTTCGAGAATATTAAAAGAAAATAATATCGCAATAGGAGTAGATCCGAATTTCACTATAATTAATGAATTAAAGATGAATATAGAAATTGAAAAATCGGTATATAACACATTAAAAATATTATTTACCATCTATGAAAATATTATGGATAATAAAAGACTTGATATAGATGAAATTACATTTTTTATTTCTCCAGAAAGACGTGAAACAGTAAAAATAATAATAAATGAAATTCTTCAAGACAAAAAGCGATTTATAATAGCTTTGAAATATATATTAAAGGAATTAAAACTTGATACATTTAAAAAAGTACTTTTAGATACATTAAAAAATTGGAGAACAGAAATGAAAATGAGTTCAATCCCGACATTCGAATTGCCAAATCCTGATTTTAATAAAGTATTATGGTTGTTTAAAAATGCTGTATTAATTGCTCAGGAAATATATAATCTATATACAGCAGATCAATTTCAATATGATTTTAAAGGTATACTTGGCAAAACATTGGAAGTTTTAGAAGATAAAAGGATAAAGGTTAAATATCAAAATAAATTCAAATATATTATCGTTGATGAATATCAGGACACGAACTTCCTTCAAAAAGCATTATTTGATAATATTCATACAGAAGAAAATTATATATTCTATGTTGGTGACAGGAAGCAATCAATATATAGATTCAGAGGAGCAGATGTCTCTGTTTTTGCTGTTACAGAAAATGATTTTGATGAAAATAGTAAATTTCAATTAAGGATTAATAGACGTTCGAATTCAGAAATAGTAGAATTTGCAAATGAATTTTCTGAAAAGATATTATTTAGTGAAGAAACTATAAAAAGTTATGAAAGTGTAAAAAGAGTGTATAACGATGTATATAATAATCTTTTATTTAGTAATAATAAGGATTTTTCCGAATATGAAAAAAAAGACGAAAATGATATTATTCCATCCATTTCGAAGAACAAAAATGATAAGCACAGAATAAAATATGTAATAAACACAGAAGACGAATATGAAACAATTGCGAAAACAGTGCAATCATTAATTGGTAAAAAAATGAAATTCAGAAAAAGAGAAAATGGGAAAATTATATTTGAAAAAAGAGAAATAAAATACAACGATATAGCTATATTATTAAGGGAATTAAAAAATTCAGAAGAGAAAATCAGAAAGGCATTTAAAAAGTACAATATACCGTTTTATATAATTGGAAGTAAATCATTTTATGATAAAACAGAGGTTCAAACTGTATTTTCCGCATTAAATGCTATTCAAAATCCAAATAATGACTTGAATTTAAGTGGTTATATAATGTCTTTAATGGGTGGTATGACTTTTGAGAGATTAAATGAATTTATAAAAATAAAAAATGCAAAAAAATATAATTCATTATACAAAACTATACAGGAAAATAAAGATAAACTTTTAGAAAGTGAAAAAAGAGCGTTTGAAGTACTGGAAAAATATGTGGAGTTAAAATATTATTTAAAGCCAACACAAATATTAAAAGGTGTTATAACAGAAAATAATTACCTTTCAAAATTAACATTATATACAGATTCCTACTATGCTATAGCAAATGTAAAAAAATTGATTGATGAAGCAGAACAATATAACACACTTGCAATATCTTTTGCTGAATTGATGAGACTCTTAAAAAAATCATCAGAAATCTCAGAAAGTGAAGCTGCTATCCTTGATGAAAAAGAAAATGTTGTAAAAGTATTGACTATTCACAAATCAAAAGGTCTTGAATTTCCTATTGTAATACTTGGTGGATTAGGAGGAAAAATAAATTTGAATTCAAGTGAGGAAACTGGAGAAAAAGTAAATACTTCTGACGAAAAAACAGAATTTTCCTTACCAAAAGATAATGTGAGATATTTTGTCCTAAAAAAGCTATTCTTAAAAACAGTAAAAAATGCTGATATACCTTTAACAGATAAAGAAAAAATAAATATTGAACTTGGAAAAGAATTTCCTAAAATGTTCGATATAAATAAATTTCTTGAAGACACTGAAATTTTAAGATTAATGTATGTTGCAATAACAAGACCAAAAGAAATGTTAATACCTATAATCGCTGCTACTAAAGATAAAAAAGATAATAATGAAATAAAAAATATTTCGGATTTATTCATGAAATTGCCATATAAAACAAGAGATATAATTATGGCAGAAGAGCTTGACATTAGTGAAATAGAGATTTCGCACAATGAAAAACAGGAAAAAGAAATAAAAATAGAAAAAAAGCAATTAAAAAATCTTATGGATTTTGCATATAAAAAATACATAGCGCCAACGTATATTATAAATGAATTAAAAAAAGAAGAAATTGCAGACGACCTAACAGAAGAAGGTTATATAAAAATTGAAACGGATGATTTACTGTCAAATGAAGATAAATTATTAAAAGGTTCAGAATTACATAATTTAATGGAGAGTATAAACAACTTTAATCAAATACAATATTTAATAAAAAATGGAGATTTGCCAGAAGCATTAAATAATGATACAATAAAAAGATTATTTTCCATTAAAAGATTTAAAACAGAATGGAGATTGGTAAAAAGATTGGAAATTGAAAATAAAGAATATATGATCTTTGGAGTACCTGATAGAGTTATTTTTGATGAAAAAAACAACATAGAAGTGTTGGATTATAAATATTCTGAATTAAATAATTTAGAAAAAATAGAAGATTATAAATTTCAATTACAATTTTATATGTATCTCTTAAAAGATTTTGGAAATCCCAAAAAAGGATATATTATAAGTCTAAAAAATGGGAATATAATTGAAGTTGAATATGATAAAAATTTTGAAAAAGAATTAAAAAAACAAATAAGCATGTTATAATTAAGAGTGTATGTTTACAAATCTATACTCTATGGGTGATTTATATGAATATACTTGAAGAAATCTTATTTAATTACCCACAGGAAAATGTTGATTTTGGAACAATAAAAAAAGATTTTAAAAATTATACAGGAAAAGAGTTAAATGAAAACAAAATGCTAAATCTAAAAATTTTAAAAGAATATAATAAAAACCATTTTCTCACTATTGGTGGTGCATTGTTAATTGGAAAAAATGATGTTGAAAAAATTTTGAATGTAAGAGAAAGAAGAGCACGTAGTATTTTAAAAGACTATGTGGAAAAAGGATACCTTAAAAGATATGGAAAAGGTAGAAATACTTATTATAAGCTTTAAAAAGGAAGTGATGAAATGAAAATATTACACACATCTGACTGGCATCTTGGCAGAAGACCTGTTGGTGGAATAGGTGAATATACAAACAAAAGATATGAAGATTACTTTAATGCAGCTGAATATATAGTGGATAAAGCTATAGAATTATCTGTTGACATATTTTTGATAAGTGGTGATTTATTTGATAAAAGCACATTATTACCTGATATATTATATAGAACAGAAAAAATTTTGGAAAAATTAAAAAACAATAATATTATTACATTGATAATAGAAGGAAACCACGATAAAATATATAATTCAGATGATTCATGGATCAATTATCTTGAAAATAAAAACCTTGTAAAAGTTCCAAAAATTTTTATTAATGAAGAAAAAATAATTTTTGAACCAATTAAAATCAAGGATATAAATTTCTATGGACTTGGTTATCCAGGTGCATTTATTGATAAATATCTACTAGATTTAAATGATCAATTAAATCCTGATGAAAAAAATATAATTATGGTACATACAGCTTTAGCAGGAGAATTTCTTCCAGGATGTATTTCTTCTGAAAATATAGATATTTTAAAAGACAAAGTATTATATATAGCAGGTGGTCACATTCATACATTCAAAACATATCCAAAAGATAATCCTTTTTTCTTTATTCCTGGTTGCCCTGAATATTGGGATTTAAATGAAAAAGGTAAAAAAGGTTTTATTATTTTTGATACAGAAACAAAAGAATATGAATTTTATCATTCTCTAAAAAGAAAAATATTAAGACGTGAAATAGAATACAATAACAACTTTGAAATAATAGAAAAATTTATTGAAGAATTGGAATTTGAAAAAGATGAAGAAATTATCATATTAAAAATAAAGAATAGTTCAAAATTTTCATTAGATACGGAAAAAATAGAAAAATTACTAAAAGAAAAAGGAGCATTGAAAGCTGTTGTGCAGATTGACCATGTTTATGAAAAATCAAACGAAGAATATTATGAAATTACTGATAAAAATGCTATAGAACGTAAAGTTGTTGAGAGCTGGGATAATATATTTTCTGCTGACAGTAAAAAAACAGTTAAATTTTTAGATAAATTAAAGAGTATGGAGCATGAAGGAATTAAAGGTGAAGAATTATTTGATGTGTTTGATAATTTTTTGAGTTCTTTTATTATTGAAGGTGATATAAATGAAAATAAAAAAAATTGAATTAAAAAACTTTAGAAATCATGAAAGTTTAAAATTAGAATTTGAAGATGGAATTAATCTTTTACTTGGAAAAAACGGCAGTGGAAAAAGTTCGGTTTTTGAGGCTTTAGGAATAGTATTATTCAATGTTGAACCACGAAATGGACAATTAAAAGATGCTGTAAAAAAAGGTAGCAAAGTTGCAGAAATATTTGTTGAATTTGTTGGAAATGATGGTGTTGAATATATTGTAGAAAGAAAAATTGGAAATCAATCTAAACATCTATTGAAAGATAAATATGGAAAAGTAAATATAAACAAAAGAGTACCTGAAAAAATTGGGGGATTAGCAGGTATAACAGGAAAAAATATAAAAGAAATATTTAAAGGTGTGATTAGTGCATATCAAAATGATATAGTAAATATTTTCTTATTAAATCCTTCTGACAGGAAAAAGTATTTTAATAAAATATTTGATACAGAAGTATATGAAAGTATCTTTAAGGATTTAAACGAAGTCGAAAGAAGATATAATCAAAATATAGAAAACCTAAAAAGTAAAATAGAAGTTTATAACGGTAGTTTAAAAGAATTTGAAAATATAGAGATTGATATTGAAAAAAATAGAAAATTATTAAATGAAAAAATTAAAGAAGAAGAAAAAAATAAAAATGAATATGACTTACTTAAAAATAAAAAAATTGAAATACAGCAAGAAATTGATGCACTAAAAACATTAGAACAACAGATTAAATTATTGGAAAATAATTTAGAAAGTTATAACAGTCAGAAAGAAAGTTTAAATTTGCAAATAAGTGAATCGAAAAATGCAAAAAAAATAGTCGAAGAATCAAAAGATAATTATTATAAATATCTTGAAATAAAAAAAACTCTGGATGAAAAAACAAAAAAAGAAAATTTCTTGAGAAATCAAGAAAAGGAAAAAAATCAATTAGAAAAGGATATATATTCTTTTAAGAATAATTTAAACACATTGGAAGAAAGAATCAAGAATATTCAAGAAAATATAAAAGAATTAAATCAATATATCGTTGAGTATAGCAAGGACTATGATGAAATTAAAAGTACTATAGATTCAAAGAAAGAGAAATTTCAAAAGGTTTTAGATGAATATAATAAACTAGAAAATCAAAAACAATTGTATCTACAATTATTAGAACAGAAAAAAGAATTTATTAGAAAAATTGAAGATTATAATAAACATATAGATGAAGAAGATGATTTAAAAAAACGTTTAAGAGAAAATATTTTAAAAATTGAAGAGTTGAACAAAAAAAAGGATGAATTAGATAAAAAAATACAGGAAAAAGAAAAGTTAAAAGAAGAATTGTTATATATAAACAAGGATATTGAAAATACAGAGCAGTCAAAAAAACAATTATCTGGCGGATTATGCCCAATTCTAAATGAAAAATGTAAAAACCTTGAGGAAAAAGAAGGTGGAACTAATTACTTTGAAATAAGGCTTATAGAGTATAAAAAAAAGAAAGGTATATTGGAAGATAAATTAGAAAAACTAAATACAATTGAAAATGAAAAAAAAGAAATTGAAGAAAAATTGAAAACTCTTGAAGTGAATAAACAAATGATTTTAAAACAATTAGATGAATTGAAAGATATAAAAAACAAAAAAGTTGAAATAGAAAAAGCGCTTAATGTATTAACGAAAAAGCATGGCGATATAAATAAAAAATCAAACGAAATAGATATTAATTACAAAAAGTATTTAGAGGAAAAAAGTGTATTAATCAATGAAATACAAAATTTGGAAAAACAAAAAATTAAATTAGAAAAACAATTGAAAGACGCTGAAAACAAGCTTAAAAATTTAGAAAAAATTTTAAAGAAAAATATTGAGTCAATTGATGAATTAAAACTTAAAATAAAAATGAATAATGAAAAATTAAGTAAATATATGGATTTAGAAAATAAAATTGATAAAATACAAGTTGATATCAAAAATTTAAAAAGTGAAATTGAAAAATTAGAACCATTCTACAATAATTATATAATCAACAAAAAAATTGCAGACAAACTGAATATGCTGAAAGAAAAATTGAAAAATCTAAATAGTGAAATTGAAAGTGAAACCAAAAAATTATTAGAACTCAAAAAAAGAATTGAAAAATATGAAAATTTAGAAAAATTAAATAGCGAAATAAAAAAAATAGAAGAAAAAATCTCAGAAAAACAAAAAATAATAATTGATTTAAATACCGAAATAGGAAAATTGGAAAATGAATTAAATAATTTGAGAAAAACATTGGAAAAAAGAAATGCGATTTTAAAAGAAAAAGAAAAATTGGATAACGAAATAAAAATTTATTTAAAAAAATTAGAATTGACGAAAGAGTTTAGAGATAAAATAAAAACAATGGGAAATTATGTAAGTAAAGAATTTACCAAAACAGTCTCAATAAAAGCAACTGAAAACTATATAAAAATGTCTGGAAAGAATGAAAAAATAATCTGGGATTCTGAAGACAATTATCAGGTGAAAATTCATGATGATATAAAAGGAGAAAGAAATTTTAGTATATTATCCGGTGGAGAGCAAGTAAGTGTTGCGATTTCAATAAGAGTAGCTCTTGCTAATTTTTTATCAAAAGCTAATATTTATTTACTTGATGAACCTACCATAAATCTTGATGAAGAAAGAAGAAATATGCTTGCAGAAAATCTTAAAAATATGTTAAATGAAATAGAACAGGCATTTATTGTAACTCATGATGGAACATTTACGGAAATGGCACAAAAAGTTATAAATTTTGAAAGTCCATCGAAATTTTAATAAAAATCCCGGAATTTTCGAATATTTATATTAAAAAGTGTTGTAAATGAGATATATAGAAAATTATAATAGTTTTTATAAGAAAAAAGTAAAGTAATGGAAGTTTTGAATATTATGATTTTCATTGAATTGGAGTGATAAAATGAATTTTTATATAGATAAACATTTTCAAATAATTTTAATTGATGCTTTTCTTGAAGAATCATATGTAATATATAAAAAATTTGATAAAATTCTATCTCTTGATGAAATTTCAAAAAAGATATATGATAAAATCATTTATTATGAATATTATAAATTATTAAATGAAATAGAAAAAGATGAGAAAATAAACTATTGTGATGCTAAAGAAAAATATGATGATAGTTTTATGAAACTATATATTCCCATTAGAAAAATAAGTAAAAAACATTATGAATTTATGAAAAATTTTAAAAAAAAATATTCGGAAATAAAGTTAAATTATTGTTTTAATGATTTTTGGAATGTATCGATGTTTGATTTTTATATAATTATAAAAAAATCTGAGATTGACTTTTTCCTTGAAAAATTTGAAGAAAAATTTTTAAATGATTATACTTTAAAACATATTCCTGTATTTTCTCCATTATATAAAGGGAAATATCCGATAATATCATCGTATAGTTTTTACAGAGCGCTTAGTAGATTAATTATTATGTTTTTTGAAAGTCGGACTCAACCAATAACTTTTAATAATTTTTATAAATATTTAAATAAAAATTATTTTGAAAGCAATATAAAAAAAGTTTTTGATTATTTTTATTTTGCAAATATAGATATTCTTAATATACCAATTTCAGATTTTCAAGAACCAAAATTAGTTAAAAATTTAAAATATCTTGATACAAAGAATATAATTTTAGATATATTAAATATTGAATATAAAAGAAATGAAGAATATTTAGAGCAGAAAAGAGAAGCTGAAAGACTTCATAAAGAAAATAGAAAATTTATAAATAGACTTATAAGTGATATAGAAAAAATTTTATTAAAATGGTTGGATCAAAATAAAAATAATTATAAAAAAAGAGTATATGTTTTTGAAAAAGATTATAGAGGATCAAAATATTTTGAAGGATATATAAATAAAATGGATAGATTTGATATAGAAATAATTTTAGATGATATAGATATGTTTGGAGATAAATATTTAAATTTTAGAAGAAGTAGACCTTTATTTTATTCAGATAAGATTTTTTTACCTATAGAATTATTTGATGATGTTAAAAAATTAATAAAAGAAGATTTTGAAAAATTTTAATAATTAGGAGGATAAGATGAATATAGATATAAATGTTCAAAAAAGTTTAATTGAATATGAGATGAAGAATATTTATGAAACCGTATATCTTGAAAATAAATATATTTTTGAAAAAAATGAATTATCAAATATGATATATGAATCTCTTAATCGCGTAAATGAAAAAAATAAAACAATAGAATATATTAGTACTGAAAAATACAAAAATAAAAATTCAAAAATATGGCACAATGAAGATTACTATTGGTATTATTTTGGTTTTAATGACGCAATAAATGAAACACGAAACATTATAAAAATATATATTCCAGTAAGAAAAAGTAAATTAGAGTATCATACCTTCTTTCAAGAACTTTATCACAAAAATAAAGAATTAAAATTTTTATATAAAATATCTAAGTTTAAAAGAAGAGAAAATTTAATACTATGGTGTTATAAAAATGATATAGATTTTATTTTAAACCAATTTGAAAATGCATTTGAAAAAGATTACTCTCAATCAAACATATCATTATTTACGCCATTATATAAAGGTAAGTATGGTATAACAAGAGAATTTTATCCAAGTTTTAATAAAATATTATCTGACGCTTTATTGGAATTTTTCTATATAGAACCTGAAACTATATCGTTTTCCAATTTTTTGTCTTTTATTGATAAAAATTTTGAAAAGAATAATTTTTTAATGATCAACTTTAAAGATTTATTATCTAAAAATAAAGAATTTAATATATTAACTATAGATAGGAATGACTTTATTGTTGAAAAAAACAGAAGTTTAGAAAGATTAAAAAATAACAATCATAGAAAATCTGTTGATTATAAGAGGAAGCTAATAGATTTTTTTAATTATGAAAGGGAAGTTATAAAAGAAAGTAGTCAATTTGTAGAAAAATACGAGAGAAGAGTATATTATGCATATGAAAAAATATCTGAAGTTTTCGTTAAAATAGAAAGTATATTAGAAACCTGGTTTTCTAAAAAAGCGGCTATAGATGAAACAGTAATAATATTTAAAAAAGCTCGGAAAGATTTTGAATATAACTTTTATTATGGAAAAATAGTAGAATTAGATAAAAAACTAAAAAAAATAAAAATTGAAACAAATATTGAAAATAAAACTGAAGAAATTACCTTTGATCTTAGTATTTATAGAATAAACAAGGAATTTTTTTTCATTCCTGAAAAAGAAATACAAAATATTGATTTAATATTTTAAATATTTAGTCTAAATAGAATGCAAATGTCAAGTAACTTTCTAATTCTTCCATATATGTATTTAAAAATATATCAAGATTATATTGATATACTCCTTCGTATAATTTTTTCCTTTAAACATCTGTCCTCCACGTTTTTTATATACTCTATGTATTTCTTCATAAGTTCGTTTATTTTTAGTTTTCCATCTTTTGTAAAGTATTTTAATAAGTTTTCATAAAAATTTATTATATCATAAAATCGTGATATTCCATTTTTGAAAGTTAAGAATTAAAGTTTGAGCATTTTTGTTTTTTAGATGGTCTATAATTAATATTTGTTTTTTTAGTTTAAAATATGACGTTATAAGAAGTTACGGTTAATTAATTCGTAATACTAAGTAAAGATAATTTATTTTAAAGTTTTTATATATTAAGCTTTGTTGTATAATGTTAATGAAAGTTTTTTCACAGGGGGGGATAATTTGAGAATTCAAGAGCATCCAATTTTAGAATTTAAAAGGAGAAAAAAAATTAAGTTTTATTTTGAAGATCAGGAATTATATGGTTATGAAGGAGATACTATTGCTGCGGCGCTGCACGCTTTAGGAATTTGGGAATACAGAGAGGGTTTGAAAACAAAAAGACCAAGAGGTTTGTTTTGTGCAATAGGACATTGTTCTTCATGTTTAATGGTTGTTGATGGTGTTCCAAATACGAGAATTTGTATTACACCATTAAAAGAAGGAATGGTAGTAAAAAAACAAAAACCAAAGGGTGATTTAATTGAGAGAGTATGATATTTTAGTTATAGGGGGAGGTCCAGCTGGGATAAATGCTGCCTTGAGTGCAAGTAGAAAGGGATTAAGGGTATTACTTGCAGAAGAAAAGGAATTTTTAGGGGGACAATTGATTAAACAAACACATAAATTTTTTGGTTCAAAGGATGAATACGCAGGAACAAGGGGTATTCAAATAGTAAGAGAATTTATTGAAAAGATTAATAACGATAAAAATATAGATTTAATGTTGTCGGCGATGGTAATGGGATATTATGAAGATGGAGTAGTAACGATATTAAAAGATGAAAGAATGTTTAAGATAAAACCCAAAAAAGTAATTGTTGCAACAGGTGCGTTTGAGAGGTCATTGCCATTTGAAAATAATGATTTACCAGGAATTTTTGGAGCTGGTGCGGTCCAAACACTTATGAATGTATATGGAATTTTGCCTGGAAAAGAAGTATTGATGGTTGGTTCTGGAAATATTGGTTTGATTGTTTCGTATCAACTGACACAGGCTGGAGTTAAGGTTAAAGGAATAGTTGAAATTTCAGAAAAAATTGGTGGATATCTTGTTCATGCTTCTAAAATTAGAAGGTTAGGAATTCCTATATATACATCATATACGATAATAAAGGCACTGGGAGGAAGGAAAGTTGAAGGTGCAATAATTGAAAATGTAAAAACACATGAGAAAAAAGAGATAAAATGTGATGTTGTATGCCTTGCAACTGGATTAAGTCCTTTAGGAGATATTTTAAATCAGATGGGTTGTGAGATGATGTATATTCCTGAGCTTGGCGGATTTGTTCCAGTCAGAGACGATAATTTAAAAACAACAATTGATAATATATTTGTCGCTGGTGACGTTGCTGGAATTGAAGAGGCTACTGCTGCAATGCTCGAAGGAGAACTTGCAGGTTTGTATGCTTCATATGAATTGACCGGTGAATTTGACAAAAGGATAAATGAGATAAAAAATAGATTGGCTGAATTACGAAAAACTTCCACAAAGATAGTTAGTGGTTTAAAAAAGTTAAATTTAAATGTAGATTTTATAATTGAAGAGCAGGAAGAATTAGACGAATTGCATAGAAATGGAATTCCAGAAAAAGAAAGAATAGAAAGTGTTTCAAATACTGAAAAGGCAAAATTTGCTGTAATAGAATGTTTTCAAAAGATTCCTTGTAATCCATGTGTAGTAAGTTGTCCTACGAATGCTATAAAAATGGATACTTTAAATGGACTACCAAAATTGGAATATGATTTGTGTACAGGATGTGGTAACTGTATAGGTGTTTGTCCTGGTTTGGCAATATTTGTTGTTGATAAGAAAAAATCGTCTGTTTTCTTGCCATATGAGATGTTACCATTACCGGAAAAAGGTGAAAAAGTAGATTTATTAAATAGGAAAGGAGAAAAAATTGCAGATGGAAAGGTTTTGTCTATCAGAAAATTAAAAGACAAAACAAATATAGTAGAAGTAGAAGTTCCAGAAGAATTGATTATGGAAGTAAGAAACATCGAGGTGATGAGATAATGGATGAAGACAAAATTATTGTATGTAGATGCGAAGATATTACTCTTAGAGAAATTAAAGATTTAATAAAACAAGGATTCACTACTGTTGAAGAAATAAAAAGAGTTTCAAGAGCTGGAATGGGGCCATGTCAGGGTAAAACTTGTGGTCCAATTATTGCAAGAGAAATTTCTAAATTTACTGGAAAACCAATAGAAGAAGTTTATAATCCACATAACAGACCACCATTTGGAGGTATTTTCTTTAAAGAGATTGTAGGTGGGAAATATGAAAAATAAGGCTTCTGTTGTTATTATTGGCGGAGGAGTAATAGGGGTATCCATAGCATATAATCTTGCTAAAGCTGGTTTGAAAGATGTAGTTTTACTTGAAAAGAAATACCTTGCATATGGAGCTACGGGAAGATGTGGGGCAGGAGTTAGACAACAATGGGGGACAAAACAAAACTGTATTTTATCCCGTGAAAGTGTGAAAATATTTGAAAATATAAATGATATACTTGAAACAGATATAAATATAGAATTTAAACAAAAAGGATATTTGCTTTTAGCATATACAGAAAAAGAGTGGAATCAATTTAAGAAAAATGTGAAGTTACAGAATTCTCTTGGTATAAATTCAAAACTTTTAACTCCACAAGAAGCTAAAGAGATAGTTCCATTTTTGAATACTGAAAAGTTGCTTGGGGCTGCATTCCATGACAAAGATGGACATGCCAATCCGTTTTTAACAACCATAGCTTATGCGCAAGCTGCAGAAAGATTAGGAGTTGAAATTAATAAAGGTGTAGAAGTAAAGGATATATATGTAAAAAATGGAAGAATTAAAGGTGTTTATACAGATAAAGGATTTATTGAAACAGAAAAAGTTGTAAATGCAGCTGGAGGCTGGTCTGGCGAAATAGGTAAGATGGTAGGTGTTGATTTACCTGTATATTCTGAGAGGCATGAAATACTCGCTACAGAACCTGTAAATGAAATACTTGGACCAATGGTTATGTCTTTTTCTTACAATATATACTGCCAGCAAACACCGAATGGTTCATTTGTGATGGGTGAGGGGCCAGAAAAAAGTGTAGAAAAAAACATTAAGAGCACATGGCAGTTTCTTGAAAGCATGGCTGAAAAAGTAACATGGCTACTTCCACCAACAAAAAATTTAAGAGTTGTACGTCAATGGGCGGGTTATTATAATATATCACCTGATCATCAACCAATAGTTGGTGATTGCAAAGAAATTGAAGGATTTTATATGGCAATAGGTTTTAGCGGACATGGATTTATGCTAGCACCAGCGGTGGGAATTTTAATGAAAGATATTATTTTGAGTAATAAGTTAACATGGGAAGTTATTCTTGATATTGGTAGATTTGAACGTAATGAAATTATTACTGAACCATCAGTAGTTTAAAAGGAGGGATAGAGGAATGTTTAACAGTATTTTTGTTATGGAAAGACCAAAAAATGAACCTATTTTATCTTATGAGCCAGGAACAAAAGAAAGGGAAGAATTAAAAGAAAAATTAAAAGAATTATCTTCAAAAGAAATTGAAATTCCTTTAATAATCGGAGGAAAGGAAATAAAAACTGGTAATTTAGGAAAATGTATAATGCCTCATAATCACAAGCATATATTAGCTCATTATCATATTGCTGGAGAAAAAGAAATAAAAATGGCTATTGAAAGTGCATTAAAAGCAAAAGCAGAATGGGAAAGTTATTCGTATATTGATAGAATTTCAATATTTTTAAAAGCCGCTGAATTATTATCTACCACATGGAGAAACACATTGAATGCTGCAGTAATGTTGGATCTTGGGAAAAATGTTTTCCAGGCAGAAATTGATGCAGTGTGTGAATTGATTGATTTCTTCAGATTTAATTCATATTATGCAACAAAAATTTATACAGAACAACCCCAATCTTCCAAAGGTATTCTTAATAGAATGGAATATAGAGCTTTAGATGGATTTATTTTTGCAGTTCCGCCATTTAATTTTGCGTCAATTTCTGGGAATTTACCAACAGCACCTGCAATAATGGGTAATGTTGTATTATGGAAACCTGCTTCATCTGCAGTTTATACTGCCTATTACATAATGAAATTATTACAAGAAGCCGGTTTACCAGATGGAGTTATTAATTTTATTCCAGGCCCAGGTGCTAAAGTTGGAGAAATAATCTTTTCAAATCCAAATTTTGGAGGAGTACATTTCACAGGATCTGTTAATACATTTAATTCAATGTGGGAAATGATAGGCAAGAATATTAGAAACTACAAATCGTATCCAAGAATTGTAGGGGAAACTGGAGGAAAAGATTTTGTAATCGCTCATCATACCGCAAATAGAAAAGCATTGATAACTGCATTGATAAGAGGTGCTTTTGAATATCAAGGACAAAAATGTTCAGCAGCTTCAAGGGCATATATTTCAAAAAGTGTTTGGGATGACATAAAAGATGAGTTAATAGAAACTACGATGAATTTAAAAATGGGTTCCCCAACAGATTTTTCAAATTTTGTTAATGCAGTAATTGATAAAGCAGCATTCAAAAAAATAACTGGTTATATTGAATATGCGCGGGAAAATGCAGAAATATTAGTTGGTGGAAAATATGATGATTCTATTGGTTATTTTATAGATCCTACAATTGTTTTAACAGATGATCCGCACTTCAAAACAATGGAAGAAGAAATATTTGGACCTGTATTGACAGTATATATATATGATGATGATAAATATGAAGATATTTTAAAACTTTGTGATAAAACATCACCCTATGGTTTAACAGGTTCTATTTTTGCACAGGATAGAAAAGCAATTCAAATGGCTGAAAGAATATTGGTACATGCTGCGGGTAATTTTTATATAAATGATAAACCTACAGGTGCTGTTGTTGACCAGCAGCCATTTGGAGGTTCAAGAGGTTCCGGAACAAATGATAAAGCAGGCAGTTATCTCAATCTTTTGCGATGGACATCCGCCAGATCAATTAAAGAAAACTTTAATCCACCAACAAATTATACTTATCCATTTATGAAATAAAACAAACCAGGGGAAACCCTGGTTTATAATTTATTAACAAAAAATTTTTTAAAAACATTTTTTGTATTTAGTATATACTGTTTTCAATAGCAAAAATTGGGAGAAATTCCATTTTTCTACTTTGAAATAATTTTCTGTAATTTATTTGATATATGATAAACCTTTTTTAAAAGTTTATCTATATAAAGTTTATTATTAAATTCGTTATAAACATAATTTTCTATATATAATAATAACCGAATTAATTTATTTATATCTTTATTATTATAATTTTTTTTTAGATTATCGTATACATTATCTAAAGCAGAAATTATAATAGCATATTTTATTACTTCATTATTTGAAATTGTGCATATATCACTAATTAACTTAATTTCAGGTATTATATTTTCTTTTACGCTAATAATTTTCTTTGCTTTCTTAATAAGCAAATTCTCATTATTTTTAAATTGTTTCAAATATTCTATTATTTTTATATAATCATATTCTAAGTTTTTAAAAAAAATATCATAATTAGACATTTTTCACACCTTTTCCATTAGTATATCAAGTTTTCTTTCAAAAATAATCAAATTATTTTTGAAAGAAAATAAAAGTGGAAATATTTTTATACCTTTATTATATGCTTCGAATAATTTTTTTGAAAATTCTGGATCCGTTTCATAATTAGGTGAAAAATATACTGCTTTTGAAAAAACTAAAAAATAAATATGACTTTCATAACCTTTTTCTTTAAGTTCTATTAGTTCGTTTAAATGTTTTAATCCGCGTTTTGTAGGTGCATCAGGAAACTTAGCAATATTATTTTCAGATAAAGTGCATCCTTTTATCTCTATCCATATTTTTTCATTTGCTAAAAAATCTATTCGGCTATTATTATATTTGATTTCTGGTTTTAAATTTTTATATTTTTTTCTTAATATATTTTCAGCAATATATCTATGATACATTGAATTTACCAAAACAAATTCCTTAGATTTTTTTGCAGCAATTAAATCATATTTTGTTTTTCTTGTATTGCTATCTACCTTTTTAACTAAAACATTGTTATTTTTATAAAGAAGTTCTTTTAATCTGCCAGGATCATGAATATGAACATCTTCTATTTTATCATTTATTAGAATTTTAGCTAAATATCTGTTAACTCTCTTAATAAAAATACCTTTCTGAGTATTTTTTATTTCCAATATTTTCATGTTATCACCTGATATAATTATATCATATTATTATTTAACTTTGAAATTTTGAGAAAAGAATAATATGATATAATGTGAAAGGGAATAAAATTTAAGGAGGGATTTCATGGCTGATATTATCGATTATAAAATTATTGGAGATGATATGCAACTTGTGGAAATTGAACTTGATCCAGGCGAGGGAGTTAGAGCTGAAGCTGGAGCTATGATGTATATGGATGATGGAATTGAAATGCAGACCAACACAGGAGGTGGCTTTTTTAAAGGATTAAAAAGAATGTTCGTTGGTGAAAGCTTTTTTATTACAAATTTTATTAATGTCGCTTATGGAAAAAAACATGTGGCATTTGGAGCGCCATATCCTGGGAAAGTTATTCCAATAGATTTAAAAAGATTTAATGGTGAATTTATATGTCAAAAAGATAGTTACTTGTGTTCTGCAGCTGGTATAGAAATAGAAATAGCATTTACTAAAAAAATTGGTGCAGGATTATTTGGTGGTGAAGGTTTTATTTTAGAAAGATTAGTTGGGGATGGAATGGCTTTTATTCATGCAGGCGGCATGATAATTGAGAAAAATCTTATGCCTGGAGAATCGTTAAGAGTTGATACAGGGTGTATTGTCGGCTTTTCTAATACAGTAGATTATGATATTCAATTTGTTGGAGGTTTTAAAAATGCCCTTTTTGGTGGAGAAGGAATGTTTTTAACAAGAGTAACAGGACCTGGAATTGTTTATTTACAAAGCCTTCCATTTTCCAGACTTGCTGATAGAATCTATTCTGCTGCAAGGTTTTCTAATAAAGGTGAAACGCGTGGAATCGATGGAATAGGAAGTAATTTATTGGGAGGTCTATTTGGTGGCGACACGAGATTTTAATAATAAAAAATGGAAGCTACAAAAGCTTCCATTTTAGTTTTATAATGAAGTATTTCTAAAAAATAATATAAATAAGTTTGAATTTTTGGACATCCTTGTAAGTATTTAATTTTTCTAATTATTATTTTTGTAATAATTTATAACTTCATTACTAATTTTATCATCTACCATTCCATAAATACTGAGGTCTTTTTTTATTCTATCTCGTATTTCTGTTGAAGAAATTTCTATTAAAGGTGAATTTAAAAATATGTGAGGCAAATTATAGTTGTCAAATTTTAACTTTTCTGAGTATCTTTTATATACAACTAATGTTACTTCTTTTAATAAATCTTTCCATTTATACCAGGTATGGAAATTAACCAGCGAATCTTCTCCTATTAACAAAAAAATTTCACCGTTATATTTTTCTTTTAAATATGTGACTGTTTGATAGGTATAAGAAGGCTTGGGTAATATTTCTTCTATATTGGAAATTATAAATCTTTTCTGTGGAAAAGTTTTTTTACACCAGGAAAATCTGATTTTAAAATCAGCAATGTCATTATTTTTTAATTTATGTGGTGGAATTACAGCAGGTATAATTAAAAACTTGTCTGGTTTCAAATAATCGTATGCATATTCTGCAATGATTCTATGACCAATATGTGGTGGATTATAACTCCCCCCAAAAATAACTATCATAAAAATCACTCCATATATTCAAATGCGAAATTTCCTAAATAAACTGTGTCTCCTTCTTTTACACCGATATTTTTCAATGTTTTTTCTAAACCACTTTTCTCAAGTATCTCTAAAATCTTAATTCTCGCATCTTTTTGTTCTATTGGATATTTTTTTAAGAGAATTTCCACTTCTTTTCCTGTAACTTCATATATTCCTTCATCCCATTTTATGATTTCAAACCTTACTTTTTTGGGAATTTCAATATCTACAGGTTTAATGTCTAATTTTAATTTTTCTGGAGCATTTTTTAAAGATTTTAATATTTCTTTCTGTCTATCTATTCTCATTTCTTTGATATTATTCCATATTTCATTTAATAATTTATCTACATTCTTTTTTGTAGCTGCAGAAATAGGTATTATCTTCTTACTTATCTCATTTTCTAATTTTTTAATTCTTTTATTTAATTCTTCATCATCTAATAAATCAGATTTATTTACTACTATAATCTCTAATTTTTTTGCCAATTCAGGAGAAAATTTTTCCAATTCTTTTCTTATAGTATAATAATCATCTTGAACTTTTCTACCTTCACTTTCTGAAATGTCTAACATATGAACCAAACAATAGCATCTTTCCACATGTTTTAAAAATCTATCTCCAAGGCCAATGCCTTCATGTGCTCCGGGGACTAATCCAGGTATATCCGCAACAACAAATGTATTTCCGTCACCCATGTCAACTACACCTAAGTTTGGTATTAAAGTAGTAAAATGATAGTTGGCTATTTTTGGTTTAGCATTTGATATTACAGATATTAAAGTTGATTTCCCCACATTTGGATAACCTATGATTCCAACATCCGCTAAAACTTTTAATTCTAACTTTAATATTTTTACTTCGCCTTCAACTCCTTTTTCAGCTATTGTAGGAGCCTGAATTTTTGAATTCATAAAATGAACGTTTCCTTTTCCTCCCTTTCCACCCCGCGCTACGACAACATATTGATTTGGATATTTTAAATCTGCAATTAATTCATTTGTTTCATAATTATATACTAATGTACCAACAGGAACTTCAATAATTAAATTTTTCCCGTTTCTACCATGCATTTTTTTTCCCTGCCCATTTTTTCCATTTTCAGCTCTAAACTTCTTTTTGAATCTAAAATCTGTTAATGTATTTTTTTCTATTTTCGATACAATAATTACATTTCCGCCATCACCGCCATCTCCACCATCCGGACCACCTTTTGGAATAAATTTTTCTCGCCTAAAACTGACGATTCCATCACCGCCTTTTCCTCCGAATACAGTAATAATCGCTTCATCAATAAATATATTTTCACTCATTTTATCGCCTCCGTTTTGATTTTTTAATATTTTCGGTGTATAATATAATCTATGGAGGTGAAAATATGGCTATCATAAATGTAACAAAAAACTCTTTTTTAGTTGCGGAAAGGATACATTCTATTATACCAGAAAAATTCGCTCATTATAAGAGATTAAAAAAAGAACATCAAAATACAACAAGTTTGGTTGATTTAACTTATGGAAAAAGTGTAAGATCAATAATATTTACAGATAGTGGCCATATGTTTTTATTGGCTCTTCCAGTGGGAAAAATATTTGAAAAAATAAGGAAGGTGAATTCACAATGAGTATGCCAATACCAGTTGTAGTTGAATCTACAGGAAGATATGAAAGAGCTTATGATATTTATTCAAGATTGTTAAAAGATAGAATCATATTTTTAGGATCAGATGTTAATGATTATGTTTCAAATTTAGTTGTCGCACAATTGCTTTTTTTAGAAGCACAAGACCCTGAAAAAGACATATATTTATATATTAACAGTCCAGGTGGTTCTGTAACTGCTGGTTTAGCGATGTATGATACAATGCAATATATAAAACCAGATGTTGCTACAATATGTATAGGGCAGGCAGCATCAATGGGAGCTGTATTATTGGCAGCTGGAGCAAAAGGAAAAAGGTTTGCCTTGCCTAATTCAAGAATCATGATCCATCAACCATGGGGTGGTGCTCAGGGAACGGCTAAAGATGTTGAAATTCAGGTTCAAGAATTATTAAGAATTAAAAAAATGCTAAATAATATATTAAGCGAACATACAGGTCAGGATTTAAAAACAATAGAAAAAGATACAGATAGAGATTATTTCATGTCCGCTGAAGAAGCTTTGAAATACGGTTTGATCGATAAAGTTATTAAAAGCAGAAAAGAAATAAAATAAAGTATCAGGGCGCAAATGCGCCCTGATACAATAATTTCATAATGAAACATCATTAGGGTGCGAAAGCACCCTAATGTAATGGGAAGGTGATATTATCAACAATTTAACTCCAATGATGAAACAATATCTGGAAATAAAAAACGAATATAAAGATTGTATTTTATTGTTTCGATTAGGAGATTTTTATGAAACTTTTTTTGACGATGCTAAAATTACCAGCGAAATTCTTCAAATAACTTTAACTCAGAGGAATGGCCATCCAATGGCAGGAATACCTTATCATGCTCTTGATAATTATTTAAAAAAGCTTCTTGAAAGTGGCTTGAAAGTAGCTGTATGTGAGCAAGTTGAAGATCCAGCCACTGCAAAAGGAATTGTAAAAAGAGAAGTAACAAAAATTTTAACTCCTGGTACTGTAGTGGAAGAAAATATGATAGATGAAAACAATAGATATTCTCTTTTAATATATTCGTTAAAAGGCGAAGAATATATATTTGTTGTTTTCGATTTTAGTACTGGAGAGTTGTATATAGATACATTCAATTATTCAGAAAATGAAATTTTGGATTTTATTTCTTCATATTCTTTTGTCCAGATTCTAATTTCTAAAAATCTAAAAACATTGAGAAATAAAATAAAAAACATTCAATCAAATATTTATATTGAAGAATTAGATGAATGGTATTTCAATAAAAATTTTGAAGATATAATAAAAGAAAGTTATGAAATTGTGAATATTGATGTTTTAAATTTGAATAAAAATGAATTATTATCATTAGGTGCTGTGTTTAAATATCTTGAAATTACTCAAAAACAAAAAATAACCCACTTTTCTTTTCCGAAACGATTTAAAAATACAAACAATATGGTTTTGGATTCCACTACAATATTGAATTTAGGGTTACTTCCAAATAAAGAAAATAAAGGAAAAACTTTGTATGATATTATTAAGCTTACAAAAACATCTATGGGAGCAAGAATGCTTCAACAATGGATTTCAAAACCTTTAATTGATAAAAATTTAATTGAAGAGAGATTAGAAATTGTTGAATTATTTAGAAATGATAAATTAATCATGGAAGAAATGAAAGAATATTTAAGTTCAATTAGAGATATAGAAAGAATATCTTCAAGGATTGCACTGTTAAGGGCTACTCCGAGGGATTTGGTTGCATTAAAAACATCTCTTGATGCTTTGCCTTATATTAATGAATTATTAACTATATTGGGATTAGAGACATTAGATGAATTTCATAATTTGAAAGAGTTATTGAATAAGGCAATAGTTGATGAACCGACAACGCAGGTTGGAACTGGAAAGGTTATAAGAAAAGGGTATAATGATGAATTGGATCAATATAAAGAGATTTTTGAAAATTCAAATTTGTATTTAAAAGAAATAGAATCAAAAGAAAAACAAAAAACAGGAATATCAAATTTGAAAGTTTCAAGAAATAAAATATATGGTTTTTATATTGAAGTTACAAAAGCAAATATTGATAAAATTCCGCAGTATTATATAAGAAAACAAACGTTAGTTAATTCTGAAAGGTTTATTACACAAGAACTAAGAGAATTAGAAGAAAAATATGCAATTGCTGAGAAAAAAATAGATGAGTTAGAAAAGAAAATATTTAATAATTTAATAGTTGAACTTCAAAAATATATTAAAGATTTAAAAAAACTTTCCAATAAAATATCTAAAATAGATATTTTAAGGGGATTTGCAGAAGTTTCAATAAAAAATAAATATATCAGACCAAAATTTAATGAAGAAAATTTTATAATTATTGATGGAAGGCATCCAGTTGTAGAACAATTTACTGATAATTTTATTCCTAATACAATAAATCTTACTAAAGAAAATAGATTTGTAATACTTACAGGACCAAATATGAGTGGTAAATCCACATATTTAAGACAAATCGGTATTATTTCTATAATGGCTCAAATAGGTTCTTATGTACCTGCAAGAAAAGCAGAAATACCTGTTTTAAAAAATATATTTACCAGAATAGGGGCAAAAGATGATGTTGTAAGTGGTAAATCCACATTTTTAGTGGAAATGTCAGAAGTATCAACAATATTGAATAATGCTGATGAGAATAGTTTAATTTTACTCGATGAGGTTGGAAGAGGGACAGGTACTATTGATGGAATAAGTGTGGCTTGGGCTACATCTGAATATATATATCAGGTATTAAAATCATATACAATTTTTGCTACACATTATATGGAATTAACAATGTTAAATGATTTTTATGATGGTATTATTAATAAAAGAGTAAAAGTTTTAGAAACTGAATCTGGTATAATCTTTTTACATAAAATCGAGGATGGGATTAGCGATAAAAGTTATGGTATAGAAGTGGCAAAGTTAGCAGGCCTTCCTGGAGAAGTTGTGGATAGAGCTAAGGAAATAATGGAAGAAATTTCAAATAAAACAGAATTTGAAAACAAATTAAAAAGCATGAAAAAAATAAAGCAAAAAAGATTCAAACGAAATGAAAATCAATTAAAACTTTTTTAATTCTATGATATAATATGAATATATAAATTTTAGAAAGGGGATTTCAGCATGTTTGAAAATAGAATAAAAAAATTAAGAGAAAAAATGTTGGAAAAAGGATTGGATGCTTTTTTGATAATAAATATCGAAAATTCTTCAAAACCAACATCTTATTATTTAACAGGATTCACAGGATCTTTTTCAGTAATTTTTATTACACATAACGATATAAAGTTTTCAACTGATGGTAGATATACTGAACAAGCAGAAAAACAAACAGGAATTAAACCTACTCTTTTTAAAAGTAAATTGTCAGAGGAATTAAATACTATTATTACAATTCCAAAGGGTTCAAAAATAGGATTTGAGTCAAACAAGGTATCTTCAAATATTTATATAAATATTTTAAAAAAGTTCGAAAATTATGAATTTGTACCAGCAGAGGATATAATAAATGAAATGAGAAGAATTAAAACTCAACAGGAAATTTCTTTTATTAAAGAAGCAGCAGTTATTGCTGAAAAAGCTTTGGAGGAAACTCTTGATACTTTTAAAATAGGTATGACAGAAAAGGAATTTGCTGCAAAATTAGAATATAATATGAAATTATACGGAGCTGATAACTATGCATTTGAAACAATAGTTGCATCAGGTTATAGAGGTGCTCTTCCACATGGTATTGCAAGTGAAAAACAAATAGAAAATGGAGAATTAATAGTTATAGATTTTGGTGCATATGCAAATGGGTATAATTCTGATATAACAAGAACAATAGCTGTTGGGAATATTTCTGAAAAACAAAAAGAAATTTATGAACTTGTGTTAAAAGCGCAAAAAGCAGCTATTGCAGCAGCAAAATCAGGAATGAAATATTCTGAATTGGATAAAGTAGCAAGAAATATTATTTCTGAAGGAGGATATGGAGAATACTTTACTCATAGTCTTGGTCATGGTTTGGGAATTGAAGTTCACGAAAATCCAAGAGTATCAAAAAATTCTGAAACTATATCTCAAGTAGGTGATGTTATTACTATTGAGCCAGGTATATATCTACCAGGGAAATTTGGCGTGAGAATAGAAGATAATATTGTAATAACAGAAGAAGGTTGTGAAACATTAACTTCTTTCGATAAAAATTTAATTATTTTATAATTTTAAGGGAGGTTATAAGAGTTATGGTAGTTGTAGGTGATTTAAAAAAAGGAATGATTATTGTTATGGATGGTGAATTATATAGAGTTTTGGGTATGCAAAAACATTTTACCGGAAGAGGTAGTGGTATAATAAAAACAAAATTAAAAAATTTAAAAACAGGATATGTTGTAGATAAAAATTTTAATTCCGGTGAAAAAGTTGAAGAAGCTGCTTTAGATTATAGACCTGCCGAATATTTATATCATGATGGAGATAATTATGTTTTTATGGATTTGAATACATATGAACAATATTTATTATCAGAAGAAGATGTTTCAGAAGCAAAAGATTATTTGATTGATAATTTAGAAGTAACTTTAACATTTTATGATGAAAAGCCAGTTGGAATAGTCTTGCCTACTGTAGTAATTTTAGAAGTAGTTGAAACTGAACCAAACTTTAAAGGTGACACAGCATCCGGTGGAGGAAAACCTGCAAAATTAGAAACGGGTTTGAAGACAACAGTTCCTTTTTTTGTTGAAGTTGGACAAAAAGTAAAAATAGATACGAGAACAGGAGATTATATAGAAAGAGCCTGAGAGGAGGGGAAGTATGGCCATTAATGAAAATAACCAATTTGGAGAGCTTTCGTTTACTGATGGAGCTTTAAAAGAATTGGCCATGAAATCTTATCAGTTGTATTTTAAAGAAAATGTTCCAGAAATTGAATTAAATGAAAAAGATATTGCTAAAATGATAAAAATTGTTGAAAATGATGATGAGACAATATCTGTATATATTAAAACTAAAGCAAAATACGGTGTTAGTATTATAGAATTTGCAAAAAATTTACAAAAATTTTTGAAATCAGAAGTAGAAAAAATGACAGAAGTTCCTGTAAGAAATGTGGATATAATCTTAGATGGTTTGATAGTAAGTCAAAATGAAGAAACTTTCGAAGAAGTGGAAAAGTATCCAGAATTTGAAGATGAAATTACTTCAGAAAATGAATTTGAAGAGGATGAAAATAATGGGAGTGTTGAAAATTGATATCAAAAAGAAGAAGAATTAGAGAAGCAGTCTTAGAAAGTACATTTCAAATTGATTTTAATGAAGAAATATCTTATGAAACAATAAAAAATTTATTGAGGGACCTTTTGAAAGATAAAAAGGTCCCTCAAAGCCTTATAGAGGAAGCGGAAATTTATTTAGAAAATATAATTAATAACAAAAATGATTATGATGAATTGATAAAAAAATATTTAGTTAATTGGGAATTTGATAGAGTTGCTTATATTGAAAAAGCAATTTTAAGATTGGCAATTTTTGAATTAAATAATAGAAAAGATATACCTCCAAAAGTTATTTTAGATGAAGCTGTGGAGTTAGCAAAAAAATACTCTAATGAAAAGAGTGCGAAATTTATTAATGGAATATTAGATAGACTCGCTAAGGAAGAATTTAAGAGATTGTAGAGGTGATTATATGAAAGAAAAACCATTATATCATTCAATAAAAAAAATGAATTATGAACAGCTAAATTCTTTTGCAAAAAGAATAAGAGAATACATATATAATACAGTAATTAAAAATACGGGTCATTTGTCTTCTAATCTGGGAGTTGTTGAATTAACACTGGCTTTATATAGAGTTTTTGATCCGAAAAAAGATATTATAATATGGGATACAAGTCATCAGGCATATATACATAAATTATTAACAGGAAGATGGAATAATTTTAAAACATTGAGACAAAAAAATGGAATTAGTGGTTTTACAAACATTTTTGAAAGTGAATATGATTATTTTGGTGCAGGGCATGCGGGAACATCAATAGCTGCAGCATTGGGCTATGAAATAGGCTTTAGAAAACAGGGAATTGAAAAAAATATTATAGCCATTTTTGGCGATGGCGCTATGACAAGTGGTATGATACTCGAATCGCTAAATCAATTAAAATCAGTAAACTCAAAAATAAAATTAATTTTGTTAAACAATGAAATGTCTATTTCCCCTAATGTTGGAGCTTTAGCTAAAATGCTTAATAAAATTAGAATATCAAATGATTATTTTACTTTTAAAGAAAAGCTTAAGGGTTCTCTGGAAAGTACCGAAGTAGGAATTGACATTGAACATGCTTTGAAAAGACTAAGAGATGGAATAAAACATACAGTTTATAATAGTGCTATAGGTGTTTTTGAAGATATGGGAATAAAGTATTATGGACCAGTGGACGGGCATAACATTAAAGAATTAGAAAAAAATTTAAAATTTATAAAAAACTATAAAGATGGGCCATGTATTTTACATTTGAAGACTATTAAAGGTAAAGGAATGGATTTTGCAGAAAAGAATCCAACAAAATTTCATGGAGTTAGTAATAAAAAAACAGAAAAGATTTCTTACTCAAAAGTAGTTGGAAACACATTAAAATATATTGCTAAAAATTATGAATTTGTAGCTTTTACTGCTGCAATGGAAGAAGGTACAGGACTTAATATATTAAAAGAAATATATCCAGAAAGAGTTATAGATTTAGGTATTACAGAACCTTCTATTGTTACTGCAGCTGGTGGGGTAAGATTGGCAGGTACATTTGCTATTGTTGATATTTATTCAACATTTATGCAAAGAGCTTTTGATTCAATAATACACGATATAGCATTGCAAAAAATTCCTGTTTTATTTTTACTGGATAGAGCAGGAATAGTTGGTGAAGATGGTCCCACACATCACGGAGTATTTGATATTTCATATTTAAGATTGATTCCAGATATTGAGATACTAACACCTTTAAATGCTCAGGATTTAGCAAATATGATATATACATCTTTAGAGAAAGACTTGAATATTCCCACATTTATACGATTTCCTCGTGGAGGTGAATTGCTAAACATAAATGAAATATTTGATAATTTAAAAATTGTAGATTATAGCTGGAAAATAATAAAAAAAGGAAATGAGAAAAATGTCATATTTGTAGTTGGGCAACTGATAGAAGAATATAAAGATTTATGGAATGAATTAAATGCAACTGTAATTGGTGTAAGAAGTATAAAAACATTGGATAAACACATTTTAGATATTTACCTAAAAAATACATCTAATGTAATTACTGTTGAAGAAAATAATATAAAAGGTGGATTTAATGAAGAAATAAAAACGTATATATTAGAAAACAAAATAAAATGCAATTTCCATGCATTTGGAATAAAAGATGAATTTGTACCCCAGGGAACAAGAAAAGAACTTTTAGAAGAATATGTATTAAATCCTGAAAAATTGAAAAAGATAATTTTATCTACAGAAAGGGTAAATTAACCAATTGAAAGGGGAGGGTAAAATGGCAAAAAATAAAATCTTACTTCTATTCTTAATATTGTTTAGTTTCTTTGGATTTTCTTTTAACCTTTTTACAATAGGAACTTATGGAATAACCTCATCATCAACATCTTTAGATATAAACACATGGGATGAAAACTTCAAAGATTTTAATTATTATTCTTTTAAAATTGCTATAATGTATCCAGCTGAAGATTCTCCAGAAATGCTTTTTGGACCTTATTTTGGATATATAATTTATGATAATCTTGATAAAACACAGATGAAAGATTTAAATGCCATAATAGAAAGTGCCGGATATGAATTTGGTATTGCAACATTATACAATACAGAATTTTTGTTTAACTCAAAATTTAATGTGTTAGCATTTGGTGGAGTTCATACAGAGGATCAATTTCAATCATTATCAACTTCTATTAGCATAAATCTGGGCATTTCATATAAAATATCAAGTTTTAATTTATCATTGTTTGCAGGATATGAATCAAGATATTTTTCAACGGATAATAAGATGGTCACAATAAATTATTTTCCCGTTTCTTTAGGTATGGAGGTGCTCTTTTAATTAATGAATCAAAAATCATATAACGATTTAGAAATAAATAAAATATTGGAAAAGATTTCGAGATATTCTTTTTCAAAATATGGAAAGAAATATATTTTAGAAAAATTTGAATATATAAAAGATTATAAATTGTTAGAAAAAGAATATATGATATTAAAAGAATATCAGGAATTTATTCTAAAATATGGAGAATTTGATTTAAGGGGAATTCCTGCAATTTATTTAGAAATAGAAAAAATTGAAAATAATATGTATTTAACACCTGTTGAATATAAAAAAATATCTAATTTTTTATCTCAAATATTAAATGTCAGAGATGAAAATAAGAAACTATTAAAAAGTTACAATGAATTAGATAAAATATTTAATTCTATTCCTGATACGAACAAAGTTATAAAATTAGTGGATAAATCTATAGATGAAGACGGAAATATTAAAGACACGGCGAGTGATAGGTTAAGACAGTTAAGAAAAAAAATCGATATAATAAAAAAAAATCTAAGCGCTGCTCTAAAAAGAACCATATCAAAATATCATAAATATGTATCTTTAGAACAACCAACGTTAAAAAACAATAGATATTGTATAGTAGTAAGGAGTGAATATAAAAATAAAATAGGTGGTACGATAATTGCGTATTCTGATACAGGGATTTCTGTTTATATTGAACCATATGAGATAGGAAAATTAAATTCAGAACTTCAGGATTTAATAGCGTTGGAAAAATCTGAAATCTCAAGGATATTGGGGAATATTTTTTTAGAAATTACAAAAAATATATATTCAATAAATAAAACTATTGAAATAGTTGAGTATATTGATGGTTTAACAGCTAAAATCAGATATGCAAAAGAGTATAATTATGTATTTTCATTACCTGATTATAAAAATAATACAATAGTACTTGATGGTATTAGACATCCATTAATAAAAAAAGATGAAGTTGTTCCTGTAAATCTGAAATTATCGAAAGATAAATGTGGAATGATAATTACAGGGCCTAATACGGGAGGAAAAACAGTAGTCTTAAAATCAATTGGAATTAGTGTGATTTTTTCTCACGCAGTTTTCCCAATTCCAGCATATAATGCAAAAATTCCATATTTTAACAATGTATATACAGATATTGGGGATGAGCAAAGCATTGAACAAACATTGAGCACATTTTCTGCTCATTTGAAAAATATAAAATATATTTTGGATAATAGCGACGAAAATTCGTTGATACTAATAGACGAACTTGGAACAGGAACAGATCCTATAGAAGGTTCTGCATTAGCATTAGCGATAATTGAAAAATTGATAGAACTTAAATCTACATTTTTTA
Source organism: Marinitoga sp. 1155 (assembly GCF_001021175.1). Classification (NCBI taxonomy): domain Bacteria; kingdom Thermotogati; phylum Thermotogota; class Thermotogae; order Petrotogales; family Petrotogaceae; genus Marinitoga; species Marinitoga sp. 1155. The sequence continues at coordinate 114,332 of NZ_AZAX01000001.1, forward strand.
TAACTTCCCATTTATCAGCAGTAAAAATATTTTCAATAGAAAACGAAAATTTAATGTCTGCTTCAATGGGGTTCGACAAAGAAAACTTAATGCCCACTTATAAATTATTAGTCGGTGTTCCAGGAGCATCTCATGCTATTGATATTGCAGAGCGATTGGGATTACCAAATGATGTATTATTAAAGGCAAATAATTTTTTAAGCAAAGAACAGGTCTTTGATGATAAAATTATAGAAAACTTAACTCAAATATATGAAGAATTAGAAAAAGAAAAGGAAAAACATGAATTAAAACATAAAGAAGTTATAGAATTAAAACAGAATTTAGAAGAAAAAATGAAAATATTAAAGAAAAAAGAAATTGAAAAGATAGATGAAGACATAAAAAAATATAGAAATTATCTGAGAGAATTGAAAAAAGAAATAGATTATTACATTAGTATACTAAAAAAAGAAAAAAATATAAACCAACTGAGAGAATTGGGTAAAATGGTTGAAAATAAAAAAAGAGAAATAGAAAAAATAAAAATTAATGATAAAAAAAGAAAAAAAACAAATATACAAATTGGGGATATAGTGAATATTTCAGGTGAAAAGGCAAAAGTTATAAAAATAAAGGGTGACAAAATTATAATAAAATTCTTTGATAAGCCTTTTGAATTAAGTGTTTCTATGGATGAAATTAATATTGAAAAAGATGAGATAAAAAAAGAAAAGAAAATTGAAAAGGTATATATTGTTCATAATAAAAAGAATGAAATAGATATAAGAGGTATGACTGTAGAAGAAGCTATACCGGAAATAGAAAAATTTATTTCCGATATGATTTTGTCAAACTCTAATAATGGATATATAATTCATGGTAAGGGAACTGGAAAATTAGCAATGGGTATATGGAATTTTTTAAGAAAAAATAAAAAAATAAAATCATTTAGACTTGGTAATGATAAAGAAGGCGGAACTGGAGTTACATATATAGAGATAAAATAACAAATCCTCATTGGAGGTGTATTATGTTTGCACTGGATATAGGCACAAGATTTATTGTTGGATTAATATCAGAAATGAATGAAGATTCAGAAATTATAATAAAAGATATTGCAATAAAAGAGCATGAGAACCGTGCTATGCTTGATGGGCAAATTCATGATGTTACTAAAGTGTCAAAAGGTGTTGAGAAAGTAATAAATAAGCTTAAAGAAAAAAATAACGAAATAAAACATGTTGCTGTAGCCTTAGCAGGTAGATTTTTAGTTACAACTGTTGGAGAATATGAAAAAAACATATCTGAAAACAAATATATTGATTATAATACAGTAAAGACTTTAGAATTAGAAGCGGTAAAAAATGCAGTTGAAAATTTAGAAATTGAGAAAAATTTTTATTGTGTGGGATATTCTGTATTATATTATGAAATTGACGGAGAGTGGATAAAAAAATTAGAAGGTCAAAAAGGGAATGTTGCAAAAGTAAAAGTAATAGCAGCTTTTTTGCCGAAAAATGTTGTAGATGCTATGTTGGCTGTATTAGAACTTAATAATTTAGAACCTGTTCATATTACGCTTGAACCTATAGCAGCTATGAATTTAATTGTACCAGAAGATTTAAGAACACTAAATATAGCCATGATAGATGTTGGAGCAGGTACCAGCGATATAGCAATATCCAAAGATGGAACAATAATCGGTTATGGAATGGTACCAATGGCTGGAGATGAAATTTCAGAAGCAATTTCTAAAGAATTACTTGTCGACTTTAAAACTGCTGAACGATTGAAAAGAGCTCTGAATTCTGGCGATGATACTATATTAAAATATAAAGACATTTTAGATTTTGAGCACGAAATAACAAAAGATGAAATTATGGAAATTATAAATCCAACAATTGAAGAAATTACAGGTAAAATAGCAGAAAAAATTTTAGAATTAAATGGAAAACCTCCAATAGCTGTAATGGTAGTTGGAGGTGGAGGTAAAGTTCCAGGATTTGTAGAAAAATTATCTTTAAAATTAAATTTGTCAAAAAATAGAATAACTTTAAAAGACGTAAAAAATATAGATTATGTGAAATTTGAAAATGAAGATAAAACAATTGAAGGTAGTGAATTTATCACGCCAGTTGGAATAGCATATGTTGCACATAAAAATGAAGGGAATGTATTTGCAAGAGTTTTGGTTAACAATAAGCCTATTAATATGATGCTGGTTGGTGGAAATATTTCTGTAATACAGGTATTATTACAGGCGGGATTTGGAATAAATGATCTTGTAGGCAAGCCAGCTCCAGCAATATCTTATGAGATAAATGGTGAATTGAAATTTATTCCTGGTGAAAAAGGAAAAGAGGCAGAAATAAAAATAAATGGGATGAAAGCCGATTTAAAATCACCTATAAAACCGGGAGATATAATCGAAGTTGGCAAGCCTGAAAATGGAAAAATAAAAAAGGTATACTTTAAAGATATTATAAAAGCGTATAAAATATATATCGATGGAAAATTATATGAAATATATCCCAAAATCTATAGAGAAGATAAAGAAACAGATATTTCAGAGGAATTAAATGATGGGGATAAAATAGAAATAAAAAATCCTTTTGTAAAAGATTTAAATATAAAAACTACAGTAATAAAATTCTCAATTAACGATAATTCTTATGAAATACCAGCAGGAAAAATCATTTTAAGAAATGGAAATATATTGAATGATTATGATGAAATAAAAGATGGTGACAGATTAAACACAAAATTCATTGATTTACCAAATATTGCAGATTTTATTGATATTAAACCAGAAAAGTTTATTACAGTGGTTTTGAATGGGAATAATATAGAAATACCGATAGAAGAAATTATAGTAAAAGATAAAAACAATAAAATAGATATAAATAATAAAGTTTATAACGGTATGCATATTAAGGTAGAAAAAGTGGAAAAAGATATAAAATTATTAGACCTATTTTTACATATAGATTTAGATATAAGCAGTTTCACCAAATATAGAATATTTATAAATGATAAAGAAATATTCAGCTTTAATGAGAAAATAAACAATGGAGATAATATAAGGATGGAATTTGAATGATAAAGGGAATAGGCATAGATATAGTTGAGATTGATAGAATAACAGATGGTATTGAAAATAAGATATTAAGCGAAAAAGAATTAAAAATATTAAAGAAGTTTCAAGGCAGAAAAAGAAAAAAAGAGTTTATTGCAGGAAGATTTTCTATAAAAGAATCATTAATAAAAGCATGTGGGATTTTTATACCTTTTAAAAAAATAAGCATTCTTAATAATGAAAATGGAAAACCTTATATAGATAAAGAAACATTAAGATATATAGAAGAAATATTCGGTGAAATAAAAATACATATTTCAATATCTCACGAAAACAATTACGCAGTTTCAATGGTGATAATCGAAGAGGTGGAACGATGACATATTATGAAATAATAATAAAAATAATATTATCTTCAATATCTGGGGCCTTAATTGGATATAATAGAGAAAAAATAAATAGACCAGCTGGAATCAGAACTCATGCGCTGTTGTCTTTAGGTGCGAGCATATTGACAATTATATCGATAACATCATTTTATGACCCTATAGCAAAAGTTGGAGACCCAGGAAGAATTGCAGCTCAGATTGTTTCAGGAATAGGATTTTTAGGTGCAGGTACAATATTAAAGAATGGTAATAAAGTTAAAGGATTAACCACCGCTGCAACATTATGGGTATCTGCATCAATAGGTATGACATTTGGTGCAGGCGCATATTTCGTAGGGATTAGCGCTTTAATAATAACGCTAATTATTTTATATATAAACAAATTTTCAAAACATTTAAATATGGAAAGAACTATTGAAATAACTTTAAAAGATAAAAAAGATATTAAAGAAATATTGGATATATTCTCAAAACATAATAATATAATATTAAAAAATATCGACTTTTCACAAAAAGATGATGGGATATTATATTTTGTTCTGGAAAAACCAGGTTATATGGAAATATCCAAAATCCAAAAAGAATTGATGTATATAGAGAATATTGAAAATATAAATATAATTGATGATAATTAATGAAAGGTGGAAATAATTATTATGATATCAGAAGATATAAAAAAAGAGTATGAAGAACTAAAAAATAATATAGAAAAATATAATTATTACTACTATGTATTAAATAATCCTTTAATTTCTGATACCGATTATGATAAATTATTTAAAAAACTAATAACATTAGAAAAAAAATATCCGGAATTAAAAACACCAGATTCTCCAAGTTTTAGAGTTGGAGGTAAAATATTAAAACAATTTAACACTGTGCCACATACTGTTCCTATGCTGAGTTTGGATAACACATATAATGAAAAAGAAGTTATAGAATTTGATGAAAGAATAAAAAAACTTCTTAATCTTAAAAATGTTGAATATACATGCGAATTAAAAATAGATGGAATTTCAATATCGCTAAGGTATGAAAATGGAATCTTAATTCAGGGAATAACAAGGGGAAATGGAATAAATGGAGACGATGTAACAGAAAATATTAAAACAATTAGGAGCATACCTCTAAAATTAAAAGAACCCGTGACCATTGAGGTTCGCGGAGAGGTTTTTATGCCTAAAAAGGAGTTTTTAAGAATAAATGAAGAAAGAGAAAATGAAGGGCTGAACGTGTTTGCAAATCCGAGAAATGCAACTGCAGGTACTATTAAACTTCTTGATACATCTGAAGTTTCTAAACGACATCTTGATTCTTTTATTTATTATATATTAGAACCTGAAAAACATAATATAAAAACACAGATAGATGCCTTAACGTACTTAGAAAAATTGGGATTTAAAGTGAACAAAGAAACTAAGCTATCTAAAAATATATATGGAGTAATTGAATATTGGAAATACTGGACAGAAAATAAAAACAAATTAGAGTATGATGTGGATGGAACTGTTATAAAGGTTAACAATTTTGAATATCAAAAAAAATTAGGAAATACCGCACGTAGTCCAAGATGGGCAATAGCCTTTAAATTTCCAGCTGAACAGGCAATTACAAAAATCAAAGATATTATATTTCAAGTTGGAAGTACTGGCATAATTACTCCTGTGGCTATTTTTGAACCAGTATTTTTAGAAGGAACTACTGTTCAAAGAGCTAGTTTACACAATTTTGATTATATAAAAGAAAGAGATATTAGAATTAATGATTATGTAAAAATAGAAAAAGCTGGAGGAATAATTCCGCAAATAGTTACAGTTTTAACAACAAAAAGAACTGGAGAGGAAAAAGAGATTAAAATTCCTGAAAAATGTCCTGTTTGTGGTGGAAAAGTTGGGAAGATGAATTCTCAAGAAATAGCAGTAAGATGTTTAAACCCATTATGCAAAGCGAAATTAAAAAGAAATTTAGAAGTTTGGGTATCAAGAGATGCAATGAACATACAGGGTTTAGGACCAAAGTTAATTGATAGAATTGTTGAAGCAAAATTAGTAGAAAAGGTATCTGATTTATATAAGCTAGATCATTTTAAACTCGCCACATTGGGGCACGGTATAGGTCCAAAAATGATAAGCAAAATTTTACAACAAATTGAAAAATCTAAAAATAGAGGATTAGAGAAAGTTTTATATGCATTGGGGATTCCAAATGTTGGAAAGAAAATAGCCAAAGATCTTGCAATAAAATTCAAAAGTATTGATAATCTCATAAATGCTGAATACGATGAATTAATATCCATAGAGGGAATTGGGGAAGATATTGCTCAGCAAATATATGATTTTTTCAGAAACAAAAGAATAAAAGATATAATCGATGAATTAAAAGAATATGGGATTAAATTAACTCAAGAAAATGAGGGAATAGGTGATATTTTTAAAAATATGAATATTTGTGTAACTGGAGAATTAGAAAGAATGTCACGTAGAGAACTAAAAGAAGTTATTGAAAAGAATGGTGGTATATTTAAAGATACAGTAACCAAAAAACTTGATTTATTGGTAGTAGGAAAAAATGCAGGTAGCAAATTGGAAAAAGCAAAAAAATATGGTATTCGAATATTAACTGAAAAGGAATTTTTTGAACAATTTAAGATATAGGCATTAATAATAAAAGGAGCACAAGGTGCTCCTTTTATTAAAAAAATTCCAAAAGGGGAAGTTAATTTTTTGCTGCTAATATTTCAACAATATCTCCAACTGTCTTTATTTTCTCAAGTTCTGAATCTTCTATGGATATACCTAATTCATTTTCAAAGTCCATAGTTAAATCAACGAGTTCTAAAGAATCAAGATCGAGATCATCTGTTAAATTAGCATCTTCGGTTATTTTTTCTTTTTCGATGCTTAAACTTTCAGCCATAATATCAACAACTTTTTCAAATAATTCTTTCTTATCCATATTCTTTCCTCCTTAATTTTCAAATAATTCTTCTATAATATCTTTAACCTTTTGCATTTTATTGATTTTCGAAACGGAACCTCCACTAAAAACAAATCCATCATTGATATTTCCTATAGCTGCATTATACAAAGCTTTTGCAATACAATAAGGAGCATTTTTAAAATCACATGTTTTTATACAATGATATCTGCACTCATAAGGTTTCCTTTCTCCTTTTTCAACAGATTCAATAAACTCATTTCTAATAGCTCTGCCAGGCAATCCAACAGGGCTTTCAATAATAGCGATATCATTAGATTTTGCATTTATTATAGTTTCTTTGAATTTAATATCAGCGTCACACTCTTCTGTTGCTATAAATCTTGTACCCATTTGAATACCATCAGCTCCTAAATCTAACACTCTATTAACATCACTTTTTGAAAATAAACCACCTCCTGCTATTAAAGGAATATGTTTTCCAAACTTTTGTTCTATAGTTAATAAATAGTCTTTAATAATAGGGATATTTCTTTCAAGTTTGGAATCTTTCGAAAATATTTTTTCTTTTTTATAGCCAAGATGACCACCTGCTAATGGACCTTCTAAGACAAAAGCATCAGGCAAATAGTTATATCTAGACATCCACTTTTTTACTATTATTTGAGCTGCTTTTAAAGAAGATATAATAGGAACTAATTTAGTCTTACTATTATTCAAAAAAGATGGCAAATTTAAAGGTAGTCCCGCACCAGAAAAAATGATATCAATACCTTCATCGATAGCAGTTTTAACCATATCAGAATAATTAGTAAGTGCAACCATTATATTAACCCCAATAATGCCTTTTGTTTTTTTCTTAGCACTTCTAATATAATTTCTAAGACTTTCTATACTCGCTTCTTTATAGTTTTTTATATTAGAAAAAAAGCCTATTCCAGCAGTACCTATAACTCCAATTCCTCCAGCATTTGCAACTGCAGAAGCTAATCCATCAAGCGATATTCCAACAGCCATTCCTCCTTGAACAATTGGATATTTAGGTATAATATTTCCTATTTTCAACTTTCTTATAATAATATCACCTCGCTCATTTAAAATGACTCATGGTCATTAAAAGATAAAATAAAAAATATTATTCATCATTTTTTAAACTTTTTTCAATAAACATTACGTAATAATCCAGTATTTCTTCGGCTGGAAAATCTTCATCCCAATTTTCATATAACTTTTTTCTTAAATTGAACTGTTGAACAATACCGACAGTCTGTAACCACAATAACATAGATAATTTGTTTACATCAATATCTTTTCTTATAGAACCATCATCAATACCTTTTAGAATCAATAATTTTAAAATATCATAAATCTCTTCGCTTTTTTCATAAGTATTTATTATAATTATTTCGGAAGGGTCCAGAATAGCCTTTTCAGACTCATACTTGATAACAAAACTATAGTAATCAGGATATTCTCTATAAAACTGAATATATGCACGCCCCATATTTAAAATTTTATCCAATCCTGTATTTACAGCATTTATTTTATTTTTTATTAAATCTTCTAATATTAAAAGCCCTTCATATACTAAGGAAAAAAACAAATCTTTTTTACTGGAGAAATATAAATACAACGTACCTTTTGCCATTTTTGAATTTCTGGCAATTTCATTCATAGTTGTATTTTCATAACCTTTATTATAAAAAATCTCTTTAGCAGTTTGCATTATAATTCTTTTCTTCTCAAGAATTTTATCCTCATTATATTTTTTTCGTGTCATACAATTCTCCTGACTATTGGTCATTTTCTCTCGATGATTATAACATTTTTTTTTATTTTTGTCAATATTAAAAATATGCTAATTTATTTCTGTTGATATTAAATAAATATATATACGTTGTCCAAAAAGTAAAGCCGCTCAAACCTTAATTGCTAATCTTCAAAAATAGCATATTTTCGCCGGTCGTATCAGACTCACATCCATGTTCGGCTTCACTCAATTTTGCATCCGTGCAAAATTGTCCGGCTTCATATGCTATTTTTTCAGGCAATTTTCGAGTTTTCGCTTACTTTACTAATTGGACACCCTATAAATATATATACAGTTTTTCATAAAATAACCCTCTAAATTTCAAATATTTTTATTGAACTTTAAATTATATATGGTATAATATATGAAAATTGAAAGGAGTGTGAAGGTATGGAATTAATTAACAAATTAAATAATGATATAAAAAAATTCATGAAAGAAAAAAATTCTAAAGCTTTAAACGCTATAAAAATACTTAAAACAGAAATAAAAAAAGCTGAAGTTGAAAAACAAAGAGAGTTAAACGAAGAAGAAATTTTAACAATAATAAGAAAACAAATAAAAATGAGAAGAGACTCTATTGAACAATATAGCAATGCAGGTAGAAATGATTTAGTTGAAGAAGAGAAATATGAATTAGAAATTTTGCAACAATATCTTCCACCTGAAATGTCAGATGAAGAAATTGAGAATATAGTAAAAGATATTATTAATGAAATTGGAGAAAATGCAAAATTCGGGCAAATAATGGGATTGGCTATGAAAAAATTAAAAGGAAAAGTTGATGGAAATAGGGTTAATTCAATAGTAAAAAAGTTGTTGAGTTAAAATGAAAAAAATACTATTATTCTTGTTTTTATCCATAATTATTATCAATTTTTCTCAAATAAAAATAAAAAAAGAAAATATATTATTAATTCAAAACTCAAATTCATGGATTATGAACGAGATTGTCGATGAATTTGAGTCTAAGCTTTCGTATTCATATAATGTATATAAAGAAGATAAGAATGAAGATTATAATTTAAAGATAGTGTTTTCAGAAGATGCTTCTAAAAACAATGTTCGAATTTTGGCTTCATTTGATGGAACTGTTTTGGATTTGTCTGAGAAAATAAAGGATAATGAAGAATGGGTGAAAAAATTTACTATTAAAGTACTTGAAAAAATATCTTTTAATCGATTTTTTTACAGTAAGCAATGGAATTTTTTACAATTAACTTACTGGGATGGTGTGGATGAATATCCATCAATGTCACCAGATGGAAACAAAATAATTTTTATTTCTGATAGATATATAGGTAATAGAAATATATGGGGATACGATTTTATGGAAAATAAATATATAAGTATTCCTTTAAATTTTTCTTCTGAGTATTTTCCAAATATAACAGAAGATGGTTCTTTTGTATTTCAGAGTTCGCTGTATGGAAAATGGGACGTTTTAATTTATAATCCTGAATTAGAAAGTATAAAGAGGATATCTGACGATTCTTATAATGCATATACTCCGTATTATCATAAAGGGAATATATATTTTTCGGCAGAAGAGAGAAATGGGAAAAGTTGGACAGAAATTTATAAATATAATATAATAGAAGACAATATTGAAAAGATTACTTCATTAAAAGATACATTTAAGTTTAGACCAGTAGTATTTAAAAACAAAATAATATTTCAGATGATAAATCCAACAAATGGACAAAATAATATATATATGCTTGAAAAAAATAAAATTATACCTTTGATATTTTCAGATCAAAATGAAGTTGATCCATATGTTTATAAAAATTATATAGTATATTCTAAATTAGAAAAAGGTTATTATAAAATATCATTATATGATATAAAAAATAAGAAAGAATTTTGTTTAACATCAGATATTTATGATGATGCATTTTACCCTTATGCATATAATAATATCGTATTATTTTCATTATATTATAAAAATGGGGAGCCTGATATTTTTGCTGTCAGACTCCCATAATATTATGATTTAATAACCTTATCTAATTCAATTTTTTCTTCTGTTGATAATATTTTTTCAACATCTATTAAGAAAATCATATCCTCTTCAGTTTTAATAATACCGCTTATATAATCGGCTTTTGTTCCTCCTACTGATGGCGTTTCTTCAATCTGTTCCTGCTTTATATTCATAACCTCTTTTACTTCGTCAACCATCAAGCCGAATTTTTTTTCTCCTGTTTTTACAACTAAAACTTTAGCTTTATATTTGTCTTGAAATTGAGGATAATTGAATTTCAATCTTAAATTTATTATAGGTAAGACACCATCTCTAAAATTAACAATTCCTTCAATAAAATCAGATGCTTCAGGTACTTTTGTAGTTTTTTGATATTCAATAACTGTATCAACATGATTAATGTCAATGGCAAATTTTTCATCATCAATTTCAAAACTTACAGCTTTCAATTCAACAGACATAATTATCCCTCCTTATACTTTTGTTTATATTATACCATAAATAAAAGTATTTTTGAATAATTATACATACATAGTATTTTTGTTGTACAATACATAAAAAGCAAAAATTCATAGATTGCAAAAACATCTGCTACGAAAAAGCACATTTAAGATGGCCATTCTGTATAAATATGTGTTTGAAAAAACAAAAATGTATGATATAATTTTTTAATAAATATAAAGAAAGGGTGGTTTAATGAAATTGAAAAGTAAATTACTCACTATTTTTATTTTAACATTATTTGTTCCTTTTTTTGTTTTAGGATATTTTTCACTAAATAGTTCAAAAAAAGCTCTTGAACACGAGATTGTATCAAATTTTTCGAATATTATGGATTCCAAAACTTTTGAATTATCTTTGATTCTTGATAATTATAAAGGAGATTTGGAAAATATCGCACATTTTCAATATATACCATTAATGTTAAAATCTATGAATTCGTATTTTAAAGATTTTCAGAATATAAAAAATTTAAAAGAAGTATATGTGGAGAAAAATCCTAATTCTCCTGAAGAAAGATATAAATTATATAAGATTGATGATGAAAATTTAGAAAAATATGGAGATGATGAATTTGCAATTTCAGATTATGATTTATTACACAGAAAGTATCATCCTAATCTTGTAAGTTATGCTTTATCTCAAAATTTAGAAGATGTGTATTTAATAAATAACAAAGGTGATATTATTTACACCTTAAATAAAGGAGAAGAATTCACTGAAAATATTGAAAATTCAGAATTAAAAAATACATCTTTAGGTAAATTGTATGATAAACTTAAAAAGCAAGAAGATGACAAGATTAATATCGAATTTTCCAGTATTGAAATATATAAATTTAAAAATAATAAACCCATATTATTTATAGGAACACCTTTTGTATATAGGTATTCAAGGTATGGATATATAATAATAGCAATTGATTTTCAAAAGATAGGAAAAACAATATTTGATAATATAAACAAAAAAGACTTTACAAATATATATGTTTTAAACTCAAAAAATATCTTGATTACAAAATTGAAAAGTGTAAAATCCGGAAAAAAAATAGAAGAAATACCATCAATTTTAAATAATATTATGGAATATTCAAATTTTGAAAACAATGATGTATTGGGAATATCTTCTGAACTTTCTTTAAATAATGAGAAATTGAAAATAATATTGGAAGAGGATAAACATATAGCGTATATGCCAATAAATAATTTGAGAAATGCATTAATTATTATAATTGCTATTACATTAATAATTGCTGTGATTATTGCAATAGCATTTTCTAATAGCTTAACAAAACCAATAAAAGTAATAGAAAATAATGCATTATTGGTATCTAAAGGTGATTTGACAAAAAATATTTCTATAAAAAGAAAAGATGAAATAGGGTTAATAGCAAATATTTTTAATTTATTAAAAGACACTATTAAAAATATATCGATTTCGTTTAATAAATATTCGAATACATTGAATAATGTAGAAGAAAAATTAAATCTAACTTCAGAAGAATTAATAGATATTACAAATAAAACATTTGAATCATTTGAGGAAATTAAAGAAAATTTAGAAGTTGTTGCATCGTCGGCTGAAGAAACTACCGCTAATATTGAAGAAATTACTTCAGGAGCCGATTTGTTATCTAAATCAGCAAATGATTTAAATTTAAAAACAAAAGAAATTTCAACTAATGCATCTTCAGGAAAATCAAATATTCAAAGTATGATAAATGATGTATCTAATATAGAAAAATTAGTTGAAAAAAGCAATTCTATGATTTCTAAATTATTTGAAAAAACTAAAGCCATTGAAGCAATAGTAGATCAAATAACCGAAATATCAAAACAAACAAATTTATTAGCGTTGAATGCTGCAATAGAAGCAGCAAGGGCTGGAGAAGCAGGAAAAGGGTTTGCTGTAGTTGCCGATGAAATAAGAAAGCTTGCTGACGAGTCAAGTAGATCAGCTGCTAATATTACAGAAAATTTAAATTCGCTTGTAGAGGATGCCAGTGATGCCTTGAAAGAAAGTTCTAATATAACAAATAACGTTAATCAAATAGTAGAATCAATAAAAGAAATAGGAAAACAGATGGAGATTATACTTTCTGAAATTGATACTATTGGAGAAATGGTTGAATATACCTCTAATATATCAGAACAGCAGAAAATTTCAACTTCGGAAATAACAAAAGCAATAGAGGCTATTTCCGTTTCAATTCAACAAGTAACTGAAAAAGTAGAAAACATTGCAAAAATGATGAATACACAAAAATATAAGTTGGAGAACTTTGATAACTTGATTGAGGATTTGGAAAGCATGACAAAGGAAATGATGAAATTTTCCAGTAAATTTAAAATTTAAAAAAGTTTTTTGATATAAATAAAATAATTACAATCTTTTATTTAATAGGGTCATAAAGAACCTCAGGAAAATTCCTGGGGTTTTTGTTATTATTGTTATATAAAAAAACAAATAATATGTTATAATTATATTAGGTGATAGTATGAAAATGTTTAAATATAGATTAAAAATAACCCATATGCTATTTATATTATTTTTATCAATTTATATAATAACTTACTTATTAAACAATCCATGGATTGAAATTTTTGAGTTAAAAACATTAGATTTAAGATATAGAATTCGTGGAGAAAATCAAATTAAAACTGATGTGATTATTATTGCAATAGATGAAAACTCTTTAATAAATATGTCTACTAAATTTAATGATGAGTGGCCGTGGAATAGAGAACATTATGCCAGAATGGTTGCCAAATTATTCAAGCTTGGAATTAAAGCAGTAGGTTTTGATGTTTCGTTTACAACACCTTCGGAAAGTAATATAATGAGTAATGGGAAATCAAAAGACGATGTATTATTATCTGCTATATTAAGGAAATACAATAAAGTTGTATTGGGAACATATTTAACTGTTGAAAAAAAGAATTTTGATGAATATAATCCTGAGTTTCGCAAAGAATTGGAAAAAAATAAATATTACCTAAAATATTCATTTAAACTTAAAAACCCTGAATATTTACCATTATTTTATCCTTTAACTGCATATAAAATAATTCCGCCAATTCCCGAATTTTCTTCTCTTGTGCCAGCTTCAACATATGAAATTGGACAGCTTGATCCTGATGGTGTAGCCAGAAGTTTGCCACTCATATTTAAAGAAGAGTGGGCGGCAGAAAAAGGATATAGTACCGGGTTATTTCCACATATGGATATTATGTTGTATGCATTTTATAAAAATTATAATATTACTAACTTTATTTTTGATCCTAAAAATTACCAAATTCAAATTGGAAATGAAAATATTAAAACTGATAAAAATGGTTCTTATTTGTTGAATTTTTATGGAAAAGGAAAAAATATATTTGATACCATCTCTTTTTATGATCTGGTTTATAGTAACAAATACGACAATTATGATTTTAAAGGTAAAATTGCAATATTAGGATATTCTGCAACTGCTAAAGGGTTATATGATTTAAGAATTACACCTTTTTCAAATAATGAACCTGGTGTTTATTTGCATGCAACAGCAGTTCAAAATTTAATAAACAAGGATAAAATCTCGAGAATAAACTTTTTTTATACAATTATTATTTTGGTATTTATACTCTTGTTGTCTTTATTATTTACGTCTTTCAAAAAAATATATATTAAACTCATATCTTTTTTAATTCCTATAACATATATTTTTGTTTCTTACATATTATTCAAAAATAACATATGGATTGATACTTTTTATCCTTTATTATCTACCCTTAGTATATCTACAATAGATACAGTTCAATCAGTTTTAAATGAATCAAAAGAAAAAAAGAAAATAAAATCTTTCTTTTTTAAATATGTTCCTGATTTTGTAGCTCAAAAACTCCTTGAACAAGGTAAAACAGAATTAGGTGGCGAGAAAAAAAACGTTGTTTTAATAATGTCTGATATTGTGGGTTTCACAGAAAAATCTGAAAAGTTATCTCCAGAAGATGTTGTGCGTTTTTTAAATTATTATCTCTCTCAAATGGCCGATATAATAAGAAATAAATATTATGGAACTATTGATAAGTTTATAGGGGATTTAATTATGGCAATTTTTGGAGCTCCAATAGAATTTGGTGATGAAGTAGATAGGGCAATATCCTGCGCTTTAGATATGCGTAAAAAATTAAAAGATATAAATATAGAACTAAAAAATATGGGATTTGATTTTGAAGTGAATGCTGGAATAGGAATGCATTATGGCGAAGTAATTATTGGAAATATTGGTGCAGATTTCAGAATGGATTATACATGTATAGGGGATACAGTTAATACTACCTCCAGGATTGAACATTTAACAAGAGAATTAAATGAGTGGCTTATTGTTACCGAAGAAATTGTAAAAAGATCTAGTAAATATAAGTTCGAATATATTGGTGATTTTAAAGTAAAAGGTAAAGAATTACCATTAAAGTTATATAAGATTAAGGAAGGAGATAAGGATGAATAAAGATTATAACTTAATTTTGGAAAACATAAATTTTTTGAGAAAAAATAATATAGAATATTATATATCCATAAATAATAAAAAGTTTGTTAATACAAAAGAACAAAAAAAAGAAATAATAAAAGTGGAATATAAAAAAGAAAATAATGTAGAGATAATTTTTTTTGATAATATTGACGAGGATTATTTATTAAGTTTTGACAACGTGATTAGAAATTTCTGTAAAATTGAAAAAAAAGAGTATATAAATAATAAAATATTTGATATTCTTTCACAATTAAAACCCAATATAACTTTTGAAAAGACTATAGAAAATATTAAAAAAACTTTAAAAAATTTATTAAATCTTGATAATATGGATTTTTATATATATGAAACATCATCTTTTTTTCAAACAAATGATTTTAAACATTCTAAATTAGAAAAGAATAAATTTATATATTGTAATATTGATAAGTTGTATTTTCCCATTTTTTTTGAGGGTGAAATTTTTGGACATTTTATTCTAAAAAAAAATATGGGATTTGATTTATACGATTATACAATATTATATAAATTAAATGATTATATAAAAAAAACAATTGAAAATTCGTTTTTGGAAAATAAATTTGAAATAATACTTGATAAATCGTTAAATGTATTAACAAGCATTCTTGAAACACGTGTTCCTGGAGCTGAAAAACATTGTCATAATATTGCAAAATCAGCAATAAAAATAGGAGAATATTTAAATTTAGAAAAAAAAGATATTCAAAATCTCAAACTTGGAAGCATGATATTTGATATTGGTAAAATTGGCATTCCAGAGTATATACTTACAAAAAAAGAAGAATTAACTAAAGAAGAAAATCAATTAATAAAAAAGCATGTTTTATATGGATATGAATTGGTATCAAAAATTCCAACAATTCCAGATAAGGTAAAAAAAATAGTATTATATCATCATGAAAAATGGAATGGCGAAGGATATCCAGAGGGGCTCGAAAAAAATAAAATTCCTTTATTGGCTCAAATTATTGGACTCCTGGATACTTATTATTCTTTATTAGAAGATAGACCGTATAGAAATAAATTACCAAAAACAAAAGTTTTAGAATTAATAGATAGTTATAGCGATATATTTTTTAATCCTGAATTGGTAAATGCTTTAAAAGAGGTGGTTGACAGTGATTGAAAATATCTTTTTTTATTTTTTATTATCCCATTTAATTGGAGATTATGTCTTTCAAACATCTTATATAGCTCGCTATAAAAATTCTAAAGTTAAAGTGCTGATTCTGCATATTTTTATAATTTTTATTTCAATGTTTATTTTGTTCTTACCCTCTTCTTTAAACTTATATAATTTTATTATATTACTTTTTTTAACAGGAATACATTTATCAATTGATACTTTAAAGTTCAAAAATAGAGCAAAAAAGGCCTTCAATTCACATACCTATTATATACTGGATCAAGTAATGCATTTTTCTTCATTAATATTAGTAAGTATAATGTATAATCAAAATGAATTTCTCCTTAAACCTGAATTTACAAAAATATTATCTATAGGATTATTTAATGCGTATTTTATAAGTCTTTTATTTTATATGATAGATAATTCTTCGATGCCATATAAAAGAGATTATTTAGGCTATATATTCAGAATTACATTACCTTTTATAAAGTATTATAGTAATATATTATTTTTAATACTCTCTTTTTTGTTTGTAATGTTTTCAATTTTAATATTATTTAAAAAGAATGAAATAACTACCAGATCTGAATTAGGACCATTGTCTCTTAGTATTATAATTACTTATTTAACCATATGGAGGTGAAACTATGTTTAAAAAATTAGGGGTAATTTTCTTTTTTGTGATTTTTACATCTATACTTTTTGGAAATGTTGTTATTAATGTTGAAAATACAACTGTTTATGCAGGAGAATCTGTATTAATTGAAGTTTCAACGGATCAGTCAACATTAACGCATTTGTATGTTGATGTGACTAGTGGAGGTTTTGATGACCCATTTATACTATTTGATGGATTTGATTTAGTTGATGGAAAAGCAAATCTTACTTTCTTAGCACCATTGATTCCTGCAGAAACAACTATTACTTTTTTTAATGAAGATAAAACTTTTGAAAAAATGCTTAAACTAAAAGTTGTTGAAGAAAAAATAGATATACCAGAAACGAAATTAGTTATTTTAGAAAAGAAAGGTAATGTATTATATAAAAAACCAAATAATGATGTTTGGGATTCTCTTGCAACAAAAACTGTAATCCAGGAAAAATCAGAACTATTAACATTAGAAAATGGTTTTGTGCATTTAAAAGAACCTAATTTAAATATAGAAATTAAAGTAGCTGCTGATACACAATTATATATAAAACGTTTAAGAGTTTCAGAAAGTGGAGATATAGATATTGAATATGAATTAAAAAAAGGTGCTACTATTAATAGGATTAAAGAAATTTTAGCTCCAGGGTCAAAATATCTGGTTGGTTCTGGCTCTGTAGTTGCAGGAGTTAGAGGTACAGAATTCGGTTTTGAAAATATCAGTGGCGATACTAAAATCAGGACATTTGAAGGTACTGTATACACTATGGTTAATAATCAATTATTTCCTGTAACTGCAGGTAATATGTTTAGTTACTCACCCCAGCAGCCAAAACCTGATATACAAAAATTGGATAAACCATTAGAAGATTATGAAAAAGATCTTTCACCTAAAACTGAAGAGCAGCCTTCAGAACAACAACCAGAAAAAAAATCTGAAGAAAAAACAAAGCAGGATGAAAATCAGCAGACAACTAAAGCGAATATAGGAAATATTTCTTTTGGTAAACAACAAAAAGGAGTTAATAGTTATTTAGTATATTCTTTTGCCCCAAATTTCGATTTTGGTCCGTTTGGAATAGGAATTGGTTTTAATGCTTATCAAGAAGATATAGATAGCCCATTATATTATGGTCTTCCAACTGAAAATTCATCTCCTTCAGAGAATATTTTAAGCGCTTTATCTATTAATTATTTAAAATTTGATTTTCCTGCATTTTATATTAGATATGGTATAAGTCAGTCTTATACAAAAGGATTAGGGCTTTTTATGAATAATTATACTATACCTTACTCCAGAGTAATTGATACTGAACTTAGATTCGGAAATATTAAGATTGGAGGACATGTTCCTTATGAAATAACATCACTAATACCGTTTAATTATCAACAAACATCAAATGTATTTTTTGCGTATCTCGATGCAGATTTAAGTATATTCAACATAGAAGTTACTGCTATAATGAATCTTAATAAAGAAAAACCGGAAAATGAATTTAACCAGGCATATTTAACAACAATATATAAAGATATTCTATTTTTTAGGCTTGGAGTAGAAGGTGATGTAGTTTTAACCAATGATGGAACAATAGTATATGGTCTTCTTGCTGGGCCTATTATAAACTTCCCTCCTTATTTTCAATTTATGCTTGGAATAAATTATTTGTCAGATGGTTTTAATATGGAATATCTTAATCCGTATTATGAATACAATTCTGCAAATGGTATATATATGAATTTAAATAACAAATCATCTTTTGGCATAGTTGGAAAATCCGTTTTTTCAATTTCTCCATATTTAAATATATTAATTAATTATAATAAACTATTTAGCGAGAATAGAGATAGCTTATTAACAGGCCAGATGACTTTAAATATACCATCATTAGGTGGAATTCCACAACTTACAGCAGGATTTAGTTATATGCAATATAATTTTTTAGAAGATAGCACAGTTGAAAATGTCTTTTTGAATAATAATACAAATTTACAGGGCTTTATTTATTACCCGATTTTAGAAAATTCTGGTGTAATATATTCTATAACCTATAATATGAAAAAACAAAAATTTGAATATACGCTTAATTTTGAAACAAAGGAGTTCTAAAAATGGTAGATATTGCAATACAAAAGTTTGAGTTAAAAGGTTTAAAAATTAATGATAAGCTTTATGGGGAAATAACAGATTTTTCTATAGAAATTGATGAGAATGTAGAAATTTATGCAGAAAGGGAATTAACACAACTTGAAATAATAACATTAAAAAATTTTTTTAATGGTTTTGATTATACAGATGCTATAAATATGAAATTTAAAGGCAGGCATATTTTAGAAACTTTAAAATTAATTAGTAGTAATTTTAAGTTAGAAACTGTATTAAAATACACAGAAGAGGCCTTAAGAGAATTGTTATCTTCAGATGGCGCATCAATATTGCTTTATAATGAAAATAAAAAAATGTTAAACTTCTATATTACTTCTGGTGGTGCCAGTGGAAATATAGAAACAATAGATGTGCCAATTGAAGGTTCTATTGCTGGAGAATGTTTCAAAAAAAAGGAAACTATAATAATAAATGATGCGCAAAATAATCCTTTACATTTTAAAAAAACAGATAAAAAGGCTAAATATAAAACAAAAAATTTAATTGCTACTCCGTTGTTTTTTGAAAACGAGGTTATAGGTGTTTTAGAAGCTGTCAATAAAAAAACTGTCAATAAAAAAGAAGATAATTATACCTTAGAAGATAAACATATAATAGAACTTTTTTCTTCATTGATATCAAATAAATTGATGAATTCAAAAATATATGATGATTTAAGTAGTACAATTAAAGGTATTATTCTTGCAGTTGCAACGGCAATAGATTTGAGAGATAATTATACCCATACTCATTCAAAAAATGTATCGGATCTTGCAATTAAAATCGGGAAAAAATTGGGATTTAATGATTCTCTATTAGAAGAGTTGGAAATTGCAGCACTTTTACATGATGTTGGAAAAATCGGGATACCTGATGAAATATTGAATAAACCATCTAAACTTACTGAAGAAGAATTTAAAATAATTCAATCTCATACAATTATTGGAGCAAAATTATTATCAGAAATAGATTTTATATCCAAAAATATACCTTTAGGTGCTCTTGAACATCATGAAAAATTGGATGGAAGCGGATATCCTTATAATAAAACAGAAGATAAAATATCATTATTTGGTAAAATTTTAGCTGTTGCGGATATTTATGATGCATTAACTGCAAAAAGAGTATATAAAGAGCCATGGCCAAAAGACAGGGTTTTAAAAATGTTGAAAGATAATTGTCCCAAAAAATTTGATTGTGAAATAGTCTTAGCTCTTGAAAAGTGTGTCAATACTTAAAAAGGGGAGGATTCCCCTTTTTATTTTTGAAATAATATGATATAATTTAACTGACAATTTATCAGGAGGAGATTGAATGATTACTTTATATAGAAAATACAGACCTTCAACCTTTGAAGAACTAATTGGACAGGAACATATCAAAAAATACTTTGAAAAATCTATAGAAAAAAATGAAATTTCACATGCATATATATTTTCTGGTCCTAGAGGAACCGGCAAAACGACAACTGCACGTATTTTAAGTAAAGTATTAAATTGTGAAAATCCAAATGGTCATAATCCATGTAATTCATGTGAAAATTGTATAGCAATAAATAATGGTAGCTTTATGGATGTTATTGAACTCGATGCGGCTTCTAACAGGGGAATAGATGAAATTAGAAAAATTAGAGATGCAGCTAATTTTAGGCCGGTTTCGGGTAAGTATAAAGTATATATAATTGATGAATTTCATATGTTAACAAAAGAGGCATTTAATGCTCTTTTGAAAACTTTAGAAGAGCCACCAGAACATGTAATATTTATATTAGCTACAACAAATCTTGAAAAGGTACCAGAAACAATAATATCAAGAGCTCAGGTTTTACAATTTAAAAATATATCTGAAGCAGAAATTGCAAAGCATATTATAAATATTTCCAGAAAAGAGAATAGAAATATTACCGAAGATGCAGCTAATTTAATTGCCAAAAAAGCAAAAGGTGGAGCAAGAGATGCATTATCTCTTTTAGAACAACTTTTGAAATTCTCAAATACTGATATTACTCAGAATGATGTAATAAAAATATTGGGTTTATTTGATGAAAAAATAGTAAAGGATTTTTTAAATGCAATATATAAAAAAGATAATGAAAAATTATTGAATATATCTTCTATGATTTTTAATGAAGGAAAAGAAATTGAAGTTTTTCTGGAAGAAATTTTAGAGTATATATTAAATAATATTCGTAATAATGAAACATTAGAGAAAAACTTATACATAGCAAAAAAATTATCAGAATTACTGAAAGAAATAAAATATTCTGAAAATAAAAAAATACTATTTGATGTAAATGTATTATTATTATCTTCTGGAATCTATCATGAAAAGGATGAAGAAATAAATCTTTCTAATATAAAAACTTACAAAGAAAATATTAATAATACCACAGAAAAATTGACTTCTAAAGTGCTTGATATATTGTTAAATAAAAAAGAAAAAATGAATTTAGGTTTATATTTTGCATTAAAAAATGCCAAAATAAATGAAAAAGATGATTATATAAAAATTTTATATGAAAAAGAAAATCTATTGGAATATCAAATAGTTAAAAACAGTTCTACAATTCTTGAATTATTATATTCTACTTTAACAAATCATCTGATTAAAATTGATATAATTTACGAAGATAACTCAGATGAAAAAACGAGAAAAAATAATATATTAAAATTGTTTTGAATGGGGGATTTTTCATGAAAAAAGGTTTGATAAGCGCATGTATAATGGCAAAAAATGAAGAACAGAATATAGAAAGATGCTTGAACAGTATAAAAGATTTTTGTGATGAAATAATTTTTGTTGATACAGGATCAACAGATAATACAGTTGAAATTGCAAAAAAATATACAGATAAAATATATTTCTTTCCATGGAATGGAAATTTTTCAGATGCAAGAAATGAAACGTTGAAATATGCAACATCTGAATGGGTATTTATAATTGATGCTGATGAAGAAGCTTCAGAAAATTTGAAAAATAATATCAGAAAATACTTAAAATCATTAGAAAATGATATAGTAGCAGTTTATATACCTACTGTAAATTTTTTAGATTTTGAAAAAAAGAATTATGAACTTGCAAGCACAGCAAGATTTTTTAGAAATGGTAAGGTGAAATATGAAAATATTGTTCATAATCAACCTGTATATAAAGGGAAAAATGTAAAAGTAGATCTTGAATTATTACATTACGGATATATCTGGACAAGATTAAGAAGAAAACAAAAAACTGAAAGGACATTAGCGCTTATTGAAAAGTATTTAGAAAAGAAACCGAATGATTTATACTATTTAATTCAATACATGAAAACATTATCAATTGCTCAAAAACACATTGAAAAAATGGAAATTGGATACAAAATAGCAAAGAAACTATTAAAAGATGTACAGAAAAAAGATTATAAACCAATACCTATGACTGTTGAATTTATGTTTTTGTGGGGAATAGAATTGATGAATAAAGGATATTGGGATGATGCCGAAAAATGGTTTAAAATAGGTTCAAGATGGAATTTAGATGCTTATTATGGTTTAATGAATGTTTATTTTAATAAAAGAGATTGGGAAAATTTAAAGAGAGCTTCTCTGGATTTCTTAAAATATTTAAATATTTTCGAAAATAGACGTGGTGAAATTACATGGTCAATGCAATCATTATTTAGAAAAAATGAAGGATTGGTTTTTTTAACTATGGCAAAGGTTAAAATGAGAGATTTAAAAGATATAGATAAGATTATAAAAGAATTAAATTATAAAAAAAATAACGAAAAAATTATAAAGTTATATGATTTAATTTTTGATGAGTTTGCTAAAGAAACAAATTACAATAATAAGCAAAAATTATTAAAAGTACTAAAAGAAATTCATATTAATATAATTAATAATTCTGAATTTTTTCTTCAATCTACGAACAAAGCGATAAAAAAATATGACATAATATTTGAAAAAACAAAAGACAAAAACCCATATTTATTTTTAGAATATTTTGTTGATAGATTGAAAGATGAAAAAAATATTATAGGTTTTTTGTTGACATTTATAGATGATATATTTGATAAAGATTTTGAACAACTACTTGAATTATTATTAAAAATAAGAAGATTGAGAAAAGATATTAGCTCTGACAAAGAAAAAGCTGTAATAGAATTATTAATTGCAGATATTCTTACAAAAAACGGAAGATTTAATGAAGCAAAATCGAGATATAAAAAAGTGGTAAGTTTAGAGAAATCACTTGCCAGATTTGTTCAGGTATTAATAGAAGATATATTAACTCATATGGAACCTGAAGAACTTATTCCAGCTTACGTTGAATTAAAAGAAGAAATGAGCAAAAAAACCGAATTATTCTTTAATATAGATATCTTTGATTATCGAGAAATTGCTTTATTTGATTATTATTTTGGAGATATATTTCCTGAATTAAAATTCATATACGGATTAAAAATAAAAAATGAAAATAAGGAATTGTTTGAATCATTATTATTAAAAGTTTTTGAAATAACAAAAAATAAATATTTTAAAGCTTTTGTAAGTTTGAGATTATATAATTACTATAAGGAATGTAAAGAATTTGAAAAAGCTAAATTATATTTGGAGAAAGCGCTAAATTTAAACCCTATTTTAGCAGATTTGACTGGTGGGAATTATAATTATACAGGTTTTTATTTTGAAGAAAAAATAGAAAATAAATATGATAAAATAGTTAATGTATTAAATATAGGTGAAATAATTTCTGTTCTTCCGGTAATAAATCCTATAAAAATCTGGTATGAATCTAAAATAACAGGTTTATATTATGTTTCTCCACGTCCAACATATAATGCAATGAAAAATTTAGATAATTATTTAAAGAGATATTCTAAGTATTTTAATTTAATATATCCAGACCCTTTAAAAAATCATAAATTAAAATATATTCTTTCTGAATTACTACAAAAAGATAATTTGTTAGAGATTAACTCAATAAATCCGTTTTTCAATAAGGAACACATTACAATATCTAATTTAGAGTATATCGAAGATAGGAATTTTAAAAAATCATATGATACAGTTGTTTTTTTCAATCCGGAATTTTCCAGAGACTTGATAAAAGACTTAAAATATTTAAAAACAATAACAGAAAATTTATTTGTAATATTTAATTTAGATGATAATATAATAAACAAAGATCCAAGAGCTTTTTGGTATTTAGAACCTAAGAATATAAAAGTTTTTTTTGATTATATGAAACCTAAATATTTTGAATTTATAAATGATACAATGCTTTTTGTACATTATAAATAATATTATTTAAAATTATTAATATAAATACAAATATGGAGGTGGATATTGTGTCATTAAAGGATCCCGTTTTAAAGGAAGCAAAATCAAAAATGGATAAAACAGTTAAGCATCTTGAAGATGAATATAAAAAACTCAGAACTGGAAGACCTTCTCCAGCCATGTTTGAAGAAGTTTTAGTTGATTATTATGGAACACCTACACCAATTAATCAAACAGCAACTTTAAGTGTTGGAGAAGACCGAACTGTTGTTATTACTCCGTGGGATAAAAGTTTGTGTTCAAAAATCGAAAAAGCAATTAATGCTGCAAATTTGGGTATGATGGCATCAACTGATGGTATAGTTGTAAGAGTGAAATTTCCAAATCCAACTGTTGAAGATAGAAAAAAATGGGTAAAACATGCAAAAGAGTTAGCTGAAGAGTTTAAAATTGCTTTAAGAAATATCAGAAGAGAAGATATGAAGGTTATAAAGGAAAAACAAAAAAACGGTGAAATACCGGAAGATGATGCAAGAAAATTGGAAGATGAGATTCAAAAAATATTAAAAGATCATGAACACAAAATTGACGAAGTGTTCCACAAAAAAGAAAAGGAGATAATGGAATCTTGAGAATCCCAAAACATATTGGAATTATAATGGATGGTAATGGTAGATGGGCTAAGCAAAGAGGTTTAAAAAGAACTGTTGGTCACGAACGTGGAGCAAAAGTGGCGGAAGATGTAATACAATGGGCTTCTGATATGGGTATAAGGTATTTAACCTTATACTCTTTTTCTACTGAAAATTGGAAGAGACCGAAAGAAGAGGTAAATTTTCTTTTTTCACTTATGGTAAGATATCTGGAATCAAGACTAAATAAAATAATAAAAGAAAATGTAAGAGTTAGATTCACAGGAAGAATTGAGGAACTTCCGGATAAAGTATATGATGTATGCAAAAGAATAGAAGAAAAAAGTAAAAATAATACAAAAATAGACGTCATTTTAGCTGTAAATTATGGTGGAAGGCGTGAAATTGTTGATGCGGTAAATAAACTAATTTTAAAAAAAGCAGAAAAGATCTCAATTGAAGATATATCAAATAATCTTTATTTACCGGATATTCCGGATCCTGAATTAATAATTAGAACATCTGGAGAAGTCAGAATAAGCAATTTTTTATTATGGCAAATTGCTTATTCTGAGTTATATTTTACAGATGTATTATGGCCCGATTTTACCAAAGAAGATTTAGAAAAGGCTATAAAAGATTTTTCAAGCAGAGATAGAAGATTTGGTGGTATTCAATCAGATGAAAGAAGGGATTATAATGGCAGTAAATAAAAAAAATTTATTTATTAGAACATTATCTGGAATAATTCTCGGGCCAGCTGTTGTTTTTTCATTTTTTTCTTTACCTACAACTATCGGGTTAGCGACATCAATAATATTAATAACATCATTAGAATATTTTGAAATGACATTAAAAGAATTCAAATATGAATATAAAGTATTTCTATCTATAATAGTGGCATTAACAAGTGCTGTATATGGTTTCGCATTAAGGGCTTATTATTCTGGATTATTTATTTTTGATCCCATTACAATTTATATTATAACGATAATTGCAATTTCAGGACTAAGTTTAATATATCTAAAAGATACCAAAAAATATAAAATAGCCATAGAAAATTTTGTTTTCGCTCTTATTTCAATATCGTTATTTTTATCATATTTTTACCATATAAATTTAAACTATGGTGCGACTACAAGTATATTAATATTAACTTCTGTTTGGATATATGACGCAGGAGCTTTTTTTGTTGGTTTGAATTTTGGTAAACACAAATTATCTCCAAATTATTCACCGAAAAAAAGTATTGAAGGTTTAATTGGTGGGATTATATTAACTTACTTATATATAATTTTGTATGAATATATAAGGTCTTATTTTAACTTGAATTTAATAGGTCCAATTCAGGCCATATTTTTCGCATTACTGGTTGGAATAATAGATACAATAGGTGATCTTACAGAATCATCATACAAAAGAAGTTATAATTTAAAAGATTCTGGCGAGACATTACCCGGTCATGGTGGTATGTATGATAGAATAGATGGTTTATTATATTTAACACCAGCATTTTATTTTTTAATGAAAATATTTGGTATATAATGGAGGGATTATATGAATTCAAAAGAAATCAGGGAATCATTTTTGAAATACTTTGAAGAAAAGGGTCATAAAATAATGAAAAGTTTTCCATTAATTCCATCTGACCCTCAATTATTGTTTACCGTTGCAGGGATGGTTCCGTTTAAACCCATATTTTGGGGAAAAATGGAACCTACATATACAAAAATTGCAACATGTCAAAAATGTATAAGAACAAATGATATTGAAAATGTTGGTAGAACTGCAAGACATCAAACCTTTTTTGAAATGTTGGGTAATTTTTCTTTTGGTGAATATTTTAAGGAAGGTGCAATTAAATTTGCCTGGGAATATCTTACAGAAGTTTTGAAATTATCCCCAGAAAAATTATGGGTATCAGTTTATTATGATGATAACGAAGCATATAATATATGGAAAGATATAATTGGAATACCAGAAAGCAAAATTATGAGATTTGGAAAAGAAGACAATTGGTGGGGGCCGGTAGGTCCAACAGGACCATGTGGTCCAAGTTCAGAAATATATTATGATACAGGACGTAAAGATTTATGTCCTGATCCAGAAAAATGTACCCCTGAAGATGATTGTGGAAGATATGTTGAAATATGGAATTTAGTTTTCACAGAGTATTATCAAGATGAAAATGGGAATTTACAACCCCTACCAAGAAAAAATATTGATACTGGAGCAGGATTGGAAAGAATAACTGCAGCTGTACAGGGAGTTTATGATAATTTTGAAACAGATTTATTTACACCAATCATAAATAAAATAGAAAATATATTTGGCATAAAATTTAAAAATGATAAAAAAACAGATGTATCAATAAAGGTTATAGCCGATCATTCAAGAGCTGTAACATTTTTAGTATCAGAAGGAATTTTACCCTCAAATGAAGGAAGAGGTTATGTTTTAAGAAGAATTTTAAGACGAGCATTGAGACATGGTGCATTATTAGGAAAAAAAGAACCATTTATGAATGAAATTATAGATGTAGTTATTGAGTATTATGGTGATGTATATCCAGAAATTTCTGAAAAAGCGTCTTTCATAAAAAATATAGTGGAAGCTGAAGAAAAAAGATTTTTGGAAACTCTTGATAAAGGTACTGAGAAATTGATGGATTATATAAAGAATTCTAAAAATAATATAATAGATGGCGGTTTTGCTTTTGAACTTTATGACACATATGGATTTCCTTTAGATATAACCAGAGAAATTGCTGAAGAAAATAATTTTTCTGTGGACGAGGAAGAATTTAATAGATATATGGAATTACAGCGTCAAAGAGCCAGAGATGCTGCTGGTGAAAAAGAATATACAAAAATAAACAAAGCTTTTAAATATATTGGTGATGAATTAAAAACAACAGAGTTTACAGGATATGAAAATTTAAAAGATGAGAGCGAAATATTATATATAGTAAAAAACGAAGAAATATTGGAAAATGCGAAAAAAGGTGAGGAAATAGTAGTAATTACCTTAAAAACTCCATTTTATGCAGAAAAAGGTGGGCAAATAGGGGACACTGGTGTAATAAAGAATGAACGGTTTAAATTTGAGGTTGTAGATACTAAAATTATAAACAATGAAGTTATAGGACATTATGGTAAAATATTAAATGGAGAAATAAAAGTTGGAGAAAAAGCAATCCTTGAAGTAGATAAAAAAAGAAGAAATGCAATAAAGAAAAATCATACAGCGACACATTTATTACATAAAGCATTGAGAGAAGTTCTTGGGACTCATGTAAAACAGGCTGGTTCGTTAGTTACTGATGAAAAGCTAAGATTTGATTTTACGCATTATGAATCAGTGTCAAAAAAAGATATTAGAAAAATTGAAGAGTTAATAAATGAAAAAATATTAGAAAATATAAAGGTAATTACAGAAATAAAAGCTCTTGAAGATGCAAAAAATGAAAATGCAATGGCATTATTTGAAGAAAAATATGGTGACAAAGTTAGAGTGGTAAAAATAGCTGATTTTAGTTCAGAATTATGTGGTGGTACACATGTTTCATACACCGGAGAAATAGGTTTATTTAAGATATTATCTGAAACAGCAGTATCAGCTGGAGTTAGAAGAATTGAAGCGATAACTGGAATGAAAACATTGGAATATGTAAATGATCTTGAGAACAAAATCAATACTATTTCAGAACATCTTGAAGCAGCTCAAGAAATAATCGTTCCAAGAATTTTAAACCTGTTAGAAAAAATTAAAGAGCAGGAAAAAGAGATAAAAAGATTACAGGAAAAGCTTACTTCCCAATCTTTGGATGTTTTCACCATAAAAAAATATGATGATATTGAGATTTATATGAAAATATTTGAAGGTGTTGCTTCTGACGTTTTAAGAAATGTAACTGATATTGCTGAAAATAAAATTAAAAGCGGAATAATTATATTATTTAATAAAAAAGATAAAAAGGTTAATTTTATAGTAAAAGTAACAAAGGATCTATCAGGAAAGTATCATGCTGGAAATATCGCCAGAAAAATCGCAAAAGAATTAGGTGGTGGAGGTGGCGGAAGACCAGACTTTGCCCAGGCAGGGGGGAAAGATCCATCTAAAATAAATGATATAATTACTAATATTAAAGATTATATAGGGGGATGATTTTACGGAACGCATTATTACATTATTTATTTTTCTTTTTTCTTATACATTATTAATTACAGAAAAAGTTAATAGGACAATTGTCGCAATACTTGGCGCCACTATTATGATGATATTGGGTATTTTTGAAAATCATATAGAAGCTATAAAGAACTATGTTGATGTAAACACAATATATTTATTAATGGGTATGATGATTTTTGTTTCTGTTATAAAGAAAAGTGGACTTTTTGAGTATCTTGGAATAATAACTTTAAAAGCATTTCATCAAAATGGGTATATACTTTATTTCGGTTTAACATTTACAGTTGCCCTCATGTCTGCTATAATAGATAATGTTACAACTGTTCTGGTTTTCATTCCTGTAACTCTGGCAATAACAGATTCGCTGGATGTTGACCCATTACCCTTTATTTTTGGTGAAATTATGGCATCAAATATTGGAGGAACTGCAACAATCATCGGAGATCCACCGAATATAATGATTGCAAGTGCTGCAGGACTACGTTTTACAGAGTTTTTTATAAATAATGGTCCAATATCTTTTTTAAATCTTTTTGTAATGCAAATTCTTACAATACTTTTTTTTAAGAAAAAATTGGGTTTTAAAATTGACGTTGAAAAAATAAAATCATTTGATCCTAAATCTGCAATAAAGAATAAAAAAGGTTTTTATATTTCATGGTTTTTATTGATATTAACCTTATTTCTGTTTATTTTTCAGCATCAGCTTGAAATGGAAAGTTCTACAATAGCTTTATTTATAGGATTTTTAGCTTTGTTATTACTTGATAGAAATGAAGTTGAAGAGATTTTGAAAGAAGTTGAATGGGGTACAATTCTATTCTTCTTTGGATTATTTATTATGACTGGTGGTTTAGTTCAAACAGGAATTTTAAAGGATTTTACTTATTTTTTGGTTGATATTGCCGGTAATTCCATGAGAAGTTTTGCTATGATGCTTATAGGAATTGCGGGAGTCATTTCAGGTTTTGTTGATAATATTCCTTTTACTGCAACATTAATTCCTGTTATAAAAAATTTGCAATATATAAATCCAGCAATTTTTTCTAACTTAGATCCATTATGGTATTCTTTATCACTGGGGGCATGTTTAGGTGGAAATTTCACCCCCATTGGTGCATCAGCTAATATAGTAGCTTTAGCAATGTTGAAACAATTTAAAAATGAGGAAATAAAATTCCTGGAGTTTTTCAAATATGCTTTCCTTATAGTAATATCCAATCTTATACTTTCTGCAATTTATGTGGAATTAATTTTAATTTAGGAGGAATTAAAATGATTGATGTCAATGATGAATTAATAAAAAAATTAGAAAAATTATCGATGATTGAGTTATCTGATGATGAAAAAGAAATAATTAAAAGAGATTTAAATGAAATTCTAAAATATATGGAAATGATAGATGAAGTGAATATAAAAAATGTTGAGCCTCTATTTTCTCCAATTGAAAAAATATTAAAAAATATTTTTCATGAAGATATTGAAAAAACATCGGAATTTATTAAAAATATAGTAAATGAATTTCCCGAAAAAAAAGATAATTTATTAAAAGTACCAGGTATTCAAAGTTAATATGAACGATAAAGGGAAAAAATATGAATTAGCAGCTATAAAATATTTACAGAAAAAAGGATTTAAAATATTAAAAAAAAATTTCACCACAAGAATTGGTGAGATTGATATAATAGCACTTGATGGAAAATGTTTAGTATTTATTGAAGTTAAAGGTGGAAAAGATTATTTAGAAAATCCAGCATATAGAGTAAATTATAAAAAATTAAAAAAAATTATAGCTGTTGCTAATATTTTTATTAAACATACTTCTGTTGATTTCGATGAAACAAGAATAGACGTAATAGGTGTAAATGAAAAATTTGAAATTTCTTATTTTCCCGATCAAAAATTATTTTAAATTTTAAAGACAACAAGCAGCCTTTGGCTGCTTGTTGCAATTTTAATTTACCTTAAAATTTTGATGAAAACTAAATATAATAAATTTGTGTTATAATATCATTGTAAATAGAATAACAAGGAGGAGGAATTATGAAAAGCATAGAGGATATAGCAGCTGAAAAGTTTGAATTATGGTTTAAATATGCTGATTCTTCTTTAAAATTAGAGATGGAAAAAATGAAAAATAATAAAGATTTAGTTTTAGATAGTTTCTTTAAAGATTTAGAATTTGGAACTGGTGGTTTGAGAGGAAAAATTGGTGTAGGAACAAATAGAATGAATATACATACTGTTGCCAGAGCAACACAAGGCTTTGCAAACTATTTAAAAAAAGTATGTAGATTCCCATCCGTAGTGATTGCATATGATACAAGAAAATATTCATTAGATTTTGCAAAGATGGCAGCGTCAGTTTTAGCTGCAAACGGCATTAACGTATATATATTTAAAGAAGTTACCGCAACTCCTATACTCTCATTTGCTGTAAGATATTTGAAAGCTACAGGGGGTATAATAATTACTGCAAGTCATAATCCACCAGAATATAATGGTTATAAGATATACACTTCCGATGGAACTCAAGCTGTTCCAGATGTTGCAAATAGTGTAATAAAAGAAATAAATAAACTTGACTACTTTGAAGATATAAAAACAATAGAATTTAAACAGGGATTACATGATGGTAGTATTAATTGGGTATCTGAAGAGGTATTTGATGAATATTTAAATACTCTTGAAAGTTATTTGAGATTTTTAGAACCTCATTTAAAAAATAATATAAAAATTGTATATACTCCTTTACATGGTACCGGATTAAAACCTGTAAAAGAATTACTTGGTAGATTAGGTTTTGACTTAAAAGTAGTTGAAAAACAAGCTATACCAGATCCAGACTTTTCTACAGTAAGAGTTCCAAACCCTGAAGAGAAAGATGCATTTAAATTAGCATTGGAATATGCAAAAAAAGAAAATGCCGATTTAGTAATGGCAACTGATCCTGATTCAGATAGGCTTGGTATATATATTAAAGAAAATTCAGAATATATTGATTTTACCGGAAATCAAATAGGTATTATGTTATCTCACTATATATTAACAAGAATGCAATCTTTAAATATATTACCAGAAAATGGAGTTATTATAAAAACAATAGTAACTACAGATATGATTAAATCAATAGCGAAAGATTTTAACGTGGATGTTGAAGAAACATTAACAGGATTTAAGTTCATAGGTGAAA
This sequence comes from Marinitoga sp. 1155, assembly GCF_001021175.1. Classification (NCBI taxonomy): domain Bacteria; kingdom Thermotogati; phylum Thermotogota; class Thermotogae; order Petrotogales; family Petrotogaceae; genus Marinitoga; species Marinitoga sp. 1155. The sequence goes on from NZ_AZAX01000001.1 coordinate 146,752, forward strand.
AATTAGAAAAGCATGCGAGTTTAGGAGATAAAAAATTTATTTTTGGATTTGAGGAAAGCTATGGATATTTAGCAAATGACCATGCAAGAGATAAAGATGCGATAATTGCAGCGGGATTAGTTGCATTAATGGTTTCTCGTAATATTAATGAAGGTAAAACATTGAATAATTATTTAGAAGAATTGAGAAGAAAATATGGATATTATTTCGAAGAAAACATATCCTTCACATTTGAAGGATTAGAAGGATTAAAAAAGATAAATAACATAATGCAAAGGTTAAGAGATTTACCTCCAGCAGAAATAGGGGATTTAAAATTATTAGAGCTAAAAGACTATTTAAAAGAAAATAACGAATTTCCAAAATCTAACGTTGTTGAATTAAACTATAGTAATAAATTAAAAATTATTGGAAGGCCATCAGGTACAGAACCAAAAATAAAATTTTATTTATTGGTTAAAGGTAAGAATGAGAATGAAGTAAAAGAAATCATATATTCTGCAAAGGAAGCAATTAAGATAATGATAGAATTTTGAGGTGGAAATATGGAACCTAATCTGTTATTAATTACAAATAATGGAGATTTTTATGTTCCCAAAAAATGTGAATTCATAGATCATAAAACTATTAAAATAATATTGTATGGCGATGAAGACCTGAATAATATAAAAAATTTTAATAATGGTATTTTAGGTTATTTCATTTTAAAAGAAAAAAGAGGTAATTTAGTAGGATTAAAAAGATTTTTAAAGATTGATAAAAGAATTGCTTCATATTTAAAAGTTTCATTTGTAGATTTTCTTTCTGAGGAAATTAGAGAATTATATGGTGATTATATAGAGGTAATATCAGAATTTATCGGGCTTTATGAAACAATACATGAGTTTAATGCGCTTATAAAAACAAAAAAAGTAAGAGAAAACTATGAAGATTGGCTTGAAACATTTGTTAAAGATATAGATGACACACATAAAGAAACTTTGAAAATGTACATTTCTAAATTTGCTAATTTATATCTAATTAGAATATATGAAAAATTATTTTCAAAAAATATAGAATTATTGGAAAAACAGGAAAAAGAAATAGCTTATAAATTATTAGAAACAGGTGTTTTAAAAGAAAGAGGTGTATTATAATGGAGGTAAAAAATGCGAAGAGTTGCTGCAGTAGTTGCATATGATGGTACAAAATTTAACGGGTTTCAAGGACAACCTAAGGTAAGAACAGTTCAGGGAGAATTTGAAAAAACACTAAAAAGGATATTTAAGCAAAAAATTATTTCCTGGGGAGCCGGAAGAACGGATACTGGCGTTCATGGCTATGGTCAGATTATAGCTTTTGATGTTCCAAACGAAAGAATGACTTTGAAAAATATAAAAGATGCATTGAATGCCAATTTACCAGAAGATATATATGTTCGTAGTGTATTTGATGTTCGCAAAAAATTTTCTCCACGGCACGAAGCAAAAAAAAGGATTTATCATTATTATATTTATCAAAATAACGAGCCAAACATATTTTTAAGAGATAGGGTATGGTGGTTTCCATACAATTTAAATATTAATAAAATGAGAGAAGCTGCAAAACATTTAGAAGGAGAACATGATTTTACGACTTTTAAAACAGGCAATGATGAAAGAAACCCTGTAAGAACCATATATAGAATCAGAATTTTAAAAATGAAAAATAATATAATATTAATAAGAGTAGAGGGACAGTCATTTTTGAGAAGAATGGTAAGAAATATTGTAGGTGCTTTGGTAAAGGTGGGAACAGAAAGTTGGAATCCAGAATATATAAAAGAAATATTGGAGGCGAAAAGCCGATCAAAAGCGCCAGCATCAGCACCACCGCAAGGTTTGTATTTTTACTCGGTGTTGTTTTAATTTCAATTATAATATTTTCGAAAGAAAAAATAGGGCTAATATACAAAGGCCCTACTTCTTTGTTTTCCAACATATTTTATGAAGTTTATAAATATGCTGACATTGAAACTCCTCCATCAACAAGTTCAAAAAAGTTTGAAATAACCGTTCAAGCCTCAAATATTATTATTGAATATAATAATAAACAATATAATGGATATTTAGATGAATATAAAAAAATAATAAAAGAAATTTTTAAAAATGAATTCATAAGAAGAATTTATCTAATAGCAAATGATTGCCAGATATTTGATGAGACAGGTAATATTGTTTCTTCTGCTTTTTTTAATTGGTCAGAACAATTTAAAGTGAAAATATTAAAAGATAATTTTGAAATTGAAGTACCGATTAGATTATCTATAGGTAATACCTTTCAAAAAGTTCCTGAAAGATGGATAAAAGTTAATTTTATAGGTTATACAGGAGATGCGACATTAAATGGAAAACATATAGAAATAAATAATAGAATATCTTTACCTCCTAATATTTATACTTTAGAAACACCATATGAAACATTAAAATTTAATCTTGAAAATATTTATAATGAATACACAGTATATCTAACTTCTGAAACAATAACAAAAAAAATAGAGTTTGAAAAAATAGTAGGAATTTTTGATTTAAAAAGCGGAGTAGAAATAACTGGAAAAAATAAAAGTGTATGGATATCTAAAAGTGATGATAATATTATAGTAAAAGAAAATAGCTTATTTGTTTCGCCATATGGAATTTTAGAAAAAAATAAAGGGATTCAGTTTCATGGGATGCCGATATATGCATATGAAGATAATTACACAATATATATAATAACCTCATATGGTGAAATTCTAACGATGGGTTTAAGAAATATAATTAAAGATATGGGAAGATCTCCAGCTTCTATAACAAATGAAAATAATAAATTATTTGTAAGTACATTTGGTGGGAAAAGATATATAATTGATTTAAAAACGGGTGGATTATATAATGATAATCAAAATCTGGAAATAAAAAATACTATAAAAATTTATACAGAGAAAACTATATATCTGAAAAATAAAAGTATTATTATACAGAATAACAAAATAAAAGTAGTAAAAAAAGTAAGTGAGGAATAATGATGGAAATCAGACTAGACCAATTTTTAGTAAAAAACAATTATACAGAGTCAAGAGAAAAAGCACACAGATTAATAAAAGATGGAAAAGTAAAAGTAAATGATAAAATAATATTAAAACCATCAAAAAAAGTAAAAATAGAAGATAGAGTGGAATTAATTGAATCGGAAAAATATGTAAGTAGAGCTGCTTATAAATTATTAAAAGCAATTGATGAATTTAAAATCAATGTAAATCAAAAAATATGTATGGATATTGGCTCTTCAACAGGTGGGTTTACACAGGTATTACTGGAAAATAAGGCAAAAAAAATATATGCAATCGATTCTGGTACTAATCAATTGCACAAAAAGTTAAGAAATAATTCAAAAATTATATTAATGGAAAATACAAATGCAAGATATTTAAAAAAAGATGATTTTGAACCAATTGATTTTTTTACATGTGATGTATCCTTTATATCTATAACAAAAATTATTGATTCTATAAAAAAAATAATAAAAGATAACGCAGAAGGAGTAGTATTAATAAAACCACAATTTGAATTGGAACCATCAAAATTAATTAAAGGTGTTGTAAAAGAAAATAAATTCAGAAAAGAAGCTATAAATAATGTTATAAAAGTATTTGAGGAAAAAGGATTTTTAATTTTAGGGATAGTTGAATCCCCAATAAAAGGTAAAGAAGGAAATATAGAATATTTAATGTATGTTAGAAATACTATGTAATATTCTGATTAACCTTTTTTTAACCATAAAGAAAAGTAATCAACGTTTTTTGTTGTTATAATACATAAAAATTAATACTATGAAAAACTTTTCCTATATAATTCCAGTAATATGGACTGGAAGTTTCTACCGAATGGCCGTAAACCATTCGACTATAGGAAAAGGGGTAGGTGTATAATATACGCTCCTCTTTTCTTATAGAGGAGCGTTTTTTATTAGGAGGTGTATATGAAAAAAGTACTTATTATTGATTATGGTTCTCAATATACACAATTATTAGCGCGTAGAGTGAGAGAATTGGGTATATATTCTGAAGTTATACAGCATGATGAAAAAGCAGAAGGAGATATCGGAGCAATAATTTTATCCGGTGGTCCAATGAGTGTAAATGATGAAAATGCTATTTTACTATCTGAATGGATTTTAAAATCTAATAAACCTATATTAGGGATATGTTATGGATTCCAGTTATTAAGCAAAAAATTCGGGGGGAAAGTTGAAAAAACAGAAATTTCAGAATATGGTAAAACAGAAATAGGAAATTTAAAAGGCGCATTATTTGACGGAATGAAATCTAAAATAACAACATGGATGAGTCATGGTGATTCCGTTACCGAATTACCTGAAAATAGCGAAGTCATAGCTAAAACAAAAAATAATATAAATGCGGCTATAAAATTTTCAGAATATATATATGGACTTCAATTTCATCCAGAAGTTAAACACACTGAATATGGGAATAAAATTATAGAAAATTTTCTTTTTAAAATTGCAAAATTAGAAAAGAATTGGTCTTTGAATTATTTTGTTGATGAGAAAATAAAGGAAATAAAAAATGAAATAAAAAACAAAAAAGCAATAATAGCACTTTCTGGAGGAGTTGATTCTTCTGTAGCAGCGGTACTTGTTCACAAAGCAATAGGAACTAATTTAAAAGCTGTTTTTGTAAATCATGGTTTATTAAGGCTTAATGAAGAAACAGATGTGAAAAATATATTCAAAGAATTAATGGGAATAAATTTAAACATAATTGATGCTAAAAAAAGATTTTTAGAAAAACTAAGTGGAATAACCGATCCTGAAAAGAAAAGAAAGATAATTGGAGAAGAGTTTATAAGGGTTTTTGAAGTAGAGGCAAAAGGAAAATTTGAATATCTAATTCAGGGAACAATATACTCTGATGTTATAGAAAGTGCTGCTTCAGGGAAAAATACAGCAAAAATAAAAAGTCATCATAATGTTGGCGGATTACCAGAAAATATAGATTTAAAAATAATAGAACCACTAAGAAATTTATTTAAAGATGAAGTAAGAGAACTTGGTAAAATATTGGGAATACCGGATCACATATTAAATAGACATCCATTTCCAGGTCCTGGATTGGCAATTAGGATAATAGGAGAAATTACAGATGAAAAATTGAATATATTAAAAAAAGCAGATTCTATATTTATAGAAACATTAAAAAAATATAATTGGTATGACAATGTGTGGCAGGCATTTACTGTATTAACTCCGATAAGAACAGTTGGGGTAGTTGGAGATGAAAGAAATTATGATTATGTTCTTGCCATAAGAAGTGTTGATAGCGTTGAAGGAATGACAGCAAATTGGTCAAAAATTCCATATGAAATATTAGAAAAGGTTTCTAATAGAATTACAAATGAAGTAAAAGGAATAGGTAGAGTTGTTTATGATATAACTTCAAAACCACCCGCAACAATTGAATGGGAATGAAAGGAGATATATTATGTTTAGAGAAACATTAACTTTTGATGATGTATTATTACTCCCCAAGTATAGTGAAATTACTCCATCACAGGTGAATACAAAATCATTGCTAACAAAAGATATATATTTAAAAACTCCATTTTTATCCGCAGCAATGGATACTGTTACTGAAAGCCAAATGGCAAAATCAATGGCTCATGTAGGCGGAATTGGTATAATTCATAAAAATATGTCAATAGAAGAACAGGTGCATGAAATTGAAAAAGTTAAAAAATCGGAAAATGGTATAATATATGATCCAATAACAATATATCCTGATACCCCTATTTGTGAAGCAGAAAATTTAATGCATGAGTATAAAATTGGAGGTCTTCCTGTTGTTGATAAAAAAAATAAATTATTGGGTATATTAACCAATAGAGATATGCGTTTTGAAACAAATTTATCAAAAAAAGCTAAAGAATTGATGACTCCATTTAAGGAGTTAATAGTAGCCGGACCACATATAACAATAAAAGAAGCTAAAAAAATATTACATCAAAATAAAATAGAAAAATTACCGATAATAAATGAAAAAAATGAACTAATAGGATTAATAACAATAAAAGATATACTATCAATTATAGAACATCCTGATGCATCTCGAGATGAAAAGGGGAGATTATTAGTTGGCGGGGCAATAGGGATTTCTGATGCTTTAGAAAGAGCCAATGCATTAATAAAAGCCAATGTTGATGTATTGGTGCTGGATTCAGCACACGGACATTCAAAAAATATTATTGATACATTAAAAATGTTAAAAAAAGAATTTCCAAAGATACCAATTATTGCTGGTAATATTGCAACAAAAGAGGGAGCGTATGATTTGATAAAAGCTGGAGCTGATGCTTTAAAAGTAGGAATAGGTCCTGGGTCAATATGTACAACTCGAATTGTTGCTGGTATTGGAGTTCCACAATTAACTGCAATTTTAGATGTAGTATCTATTGCAAAAAAATATAATATTCCTGTAATTGCTGATGGAGGAATAAGATATTCAGGTGACATTGTGAAAGCATTAGCTGCGGGTGCAAATACTGTAATGTTAGGTAGTCTTTTTGCCGGAACAGATGAAGCACCAGGAGAAACTATATTATATCAAGGGAGAAAATATAAAACATATAGAGGTATGGGATCAATTAGTGCAATGAAAAAAGGCAGTAAAGATAGATATTTTCAGGAGAATATAACTAATACGGATAAACTTGTTCCAGAAGGTGTTGAAGGAATGGTTCCTTATAAGGGTAAAGTGAAAGAAGTTGTATATCAACTATTAGGTGGGCTAAAATCGGGAATGGGGTATATTGGCGCAAAAGATATTGATGATTTACATGAGAAAGCCGAATTTATAAAAATAACCTCTTCAAGTATTAAAGAAAGTCATCCTCATGATATTTCAATTACAAAAGAGGCTCCTAATTATTCTATAAAATGAATATTCATTTATAAAAGGCATCCTACAAATATTGAGGATGCCTTTTGTTTAATGTATTATTTAATTGGTGGTTTGTATGGGTTATAATATGGGGTTGGAAAATATCTATTCGATTGATTAAACCCAGGTCGTTTAAATTTATAATTGTAATTATAAGGATATGGATATTGTTGCATATGTGGATAAGGTGTTCTATATTCCATTAGTTTTCTGTGATAAATCATATCTTGATATTGTTTTCTTTGGTATAACCTTTTAGCGATTTCTTTTCTTAAATCTACTGTTTTGTTTTTATAATCGATTTTCACTGGAATAAAATATTTATCAGTTTTTAATTCTACATAATACCCATAAAGAGTTATATTTGTGTTGTTTTCAAACCACTTTTCTAATATTGGTGCGTTTGGAAAAATCGCTTTGAAATCTACTTTATCTTTTAATGTTAAAAATATAAATCTACTGTTTTCATGAGTATTTATTTCGTCTATAGTACCCTTCACTTCAAACAATTTATTAGCATCTAAAATCGGAATATTAACCCAGGAAAATATGGAAATACTTAATAACATTAATAATAAAACTCCTAAAATCTTTTTCATATTATCACCCCCAAAATTCTAAGCTTTCTATTTTTATAATACAGCACAGACCTTAAAATTTCCTTAGAAACAACTTAGAATTTTAGTATATTTATTTAGCTTTCAAATTTTTCTTTAATCTCTTCAAATTTTCTATCTATTTTTTCTTTTTCTTCCTTTGTAATTGACAACTTTTCCTTGGCAATTAATAATAAATCCAAATCTTTTTTATATATTTCTAAGGCATATTCAATATCTAAATCGTTACTGTTTTTTTGAAATGTTTGAGATATTAATTCAAGCATTTCTGTTATTTCTTTAAATGTTTTTTTCTTTAATTCTGTTTTTGTCTTTTGGATTTTTTAGAGAATACACCTTATTATTAAATATAAGAAATAAAAAATTTACTCAGATGTAATTTTTTTTTTGCTAAAATAATCGTAAACTGAATAAATGAAAATAAAAATTTTAAATCATATATAATATAAAAATAAATAAGTCAAAAAATTTTGCAGGGTTTTTAGTTAAAAAAATCACATTATTATTAAAAATAGTCTTAATTAAGGAAACAGGAGAATAATCATCTTTACTAACACCAGAAGCATTGCTTGGTAAATGCTAAGGAAAAAGTTATAAATTAAATAAAATCATTCTGCTTATGCAGCATGATTTGAAAATTCAGAAATAATAGACCAATCAATATGATAAAAAATAATAAGGATATAAATATTATATTTATTATAAGCAAAATTAAGATAAAAGTGAATAGTTTTATTTTACCGAATTAAATAAATGTTTAATTCAATTATATTATAAGCTATGGAGGAAAACCTCTTTTCGAGACAATATGAAAGTATTGTAAACAATATAATTTTAGAATTTTTGAAGATACTATATTAAATCATGAAAGGAGGTGGATTAAATTGTTAAAAGGATATTATTCGATATCAAAAACTCCTATTATTGCATCTGAATGTTATTTCTGCCAGGAAGCTATAGTTGTTTGTGCAATAACTTGGTAAAAATTTGAAAGGGGGAAAGATTAATGTTAAAAGGGTATTATCTAGTTAATAAAAGTCAAGATCCTATATTAGCCTGTGAATTTTGCCAATGTGTTAAGAAATATACAAATTAGTATAGACACATGGGATCATCAAAAATGGTCACAGTTAACAGGCTTAAAGAAAGAAGAATTTAATAAAGTAATAGAAGCATTTTATTGGTGTAATGTATTTAATATAAAAACACGTGGAAGAATTACATTAACCAAAAAAAATTTATATGATTTAGAAATTTTATTTCAAAAACTTCCATTTTTAGGAGTTGAAGAAATAAGGGTTGTTCCTTTATTGCCTGTTGGAAGAGGAAATATCTCTAACACTTTGAATGAAGAAGAATTAAATTATGCTTTATCTTTAAAGATGAAATATGAAAAAATATATAAAGGAAATATTAAAATTGTTTATGGACTGCAAAAATATACTGGTGATATAACTTTCGGCGGTGCGAAAGTCGCCATGCAAGTCTGTTCTGATGGCGAAGTTATATTATGCGATATTGTTGAAGGTATAGATAAATTAGCGTTTAGTTATGGTAATGTATTTAAAAAATCTGTAAAAGAAATATGGTTTTCTAAAGAAGCGAATAAATTTAGGTACAATTTAGAAATAAAGGAATGTATTAATTGTAATAAATTTAGTATATGTAATGGTGGTTGTAGAGCGGTAGCATATAAATATTATAGAAATTTTTATAAACACGATCCAAGATGTTTAAAATTTTCTGATAATAAAGAAGGTGATTTATTTATATGGGAGAAAAAGGAAACATTGAAAAATTAGAAAAAAAAGAAATTTATTATTTTTTATTTACCTTATTTAAAAGATATTGGAAAAGACAGATAATAGCAATACTTTTTATAAGTTTGATGGCAGTGTCTATATTAGTCTTTCCGGTATTAATAAAATATATGATAGATACAGTAATTCCAGCAAAAAACTTTCAAATATTGTTTAAATATATATTGGTGATGATTTCAGCTCTTTTAGGAATATCAATAATAACATATTTTGGAGAAGTAATATTTGAAATTAATGCATTGAAAGCAAAAAGAGATATAAGAAAGGAAATAACAATAAAATTAACAAAACTACCTTATGAATTTTTTGTGAAAATAAACTCTGGTGAATTGATTTCAAAATTAATGTCTGATCTTGAAATGGTTGGCGTTGTTGTTTCACAGGTATTTCCAGTATTTGTATTATCAGTATTACAAATATCAGGAATAATTATTATGATGTTTTATCTAAATTGGAAACTTACAATGGTACCAATATTCTTGACTTTATGTTCATTATTATTTTTGAAAATAGTAAATACAAAAGCAGAAAAGGTCTCTATTATTGAAAGAAAAAACTTCGGCGAAATATCAAGTGTATTAATAGATATTATAAATAATATTAAAACTATAAAGGTAATGTCATCATATAAATGGATAGAGAATATGATAAATAAATATCTTGATAGTCATTATAAAATAGGGAAAAAATTTGCAAAATTGATAAAATTAACCGGGGCAATAGGTAATTCTATAAATGGAGTAATAACTGTAGGTGTATTTAGTTATGGAGGATATTTAATAATAAAAGATGAGATAACTTTGGGAACATTAATAGCATTCTGGACATATATACAAACATTAATGACACCTTTGCAATTATTAATGAAAGTGAATATGGTGCTGAGAAGTTCATGGGGAGGAATAAAAAGAGTTATTGAAATAACAAAATATAAAGAAGAAACTGTTGTAGAATCAAAAGAAGAAAAAGATATAAATTCTATTAGGCTTGAAAAAATTGAGTTTAGTTTTGATAGTGAAAAAATTTTAAATTCAATAAATTTGGATTTGATAAATGGGAAAATTACATGTATAACAGGTGAAAATGGCGCAGGGAAAACAACACTGTTCAATGTATTAATGGGCTTATATAAGACTAAAAATGGAAAGGTTATGTTGAATAACACTGAAGAAATAGATAATAATATTTTAAGAGGAAATATAGGTTTTGTTGAACAGGAACCAGTTTTATTTAAAAATTGTACAATAAGAGAAAACATATTAATGGGTAGAGAAATTTCAGAAAAGAGATTAAAAGAAATCTTGAAAATAACAGGTATAGAAAAAATGGTGTCAAAATTTGAAAAAGGTATAGATGAAAAAATTCAAAATATAAGTTTATCTGGAGGACAGAAACAATTAATTGCAATAGCAAGAGCATTAATAACTAATCCTCAAATCATATTACTTGATGAATTTACATCTGCAATGGATTCAAAAAATGAAAAATTAATGCACGATATTTTGATAAAATTAAAAAAAGAAAGAAAAATAATAGTAATAATAACACATCGTGATTCTACATTAAAAATATGTGATGAAGTATATAAAATAAAAAAAGGAAATCTAATAAAAGTTTAAAAACTTCAAATGAGGCGAAAGCCTCATTTGATTTTTATGTCTAATAACATGTCCAAAAAGTAAGAGAAGCGATAACTCGCAAATTACCTTTTTTCCTTTAGATTTTTATTCATAAAAATCTAAAGTGTAAAATGAAGTCGGTCAATTTTACACGAAGGGGTGATTTCAAAGCTAATTTTCAAATTTCATTTTAATTTCTTCGAATCTCTTATCAATTTTTTCCTTTTCCTCTTTTGCTATTATCAACTTTTCTTTTGCCAATAATAACAAATCTAATCCTTTTTTATAAATTTCCAGAGCATATTCAATATCCAATTCATTGCCATTTTTTTGAAATATTTGAGAAATTGATTCAAGCATTTCTGTTATTTCTTTAAATGTTTTTTTCTTTAATTCTGTTTTTGTCATTTTCAAAATTTCATCAATATTCATTTTAGATCCTCCCTATAGTATTTAATTTCTTTTATATCACTTTTGACTTCCCCATCCTTTAGTTTAATCTCTAATTCTTTATTTTTATCCAGATCATATACGCTTGAAATTATTCGGGATTTCTGAATAATAACGCCTCCTCCACTTAAAAAAGAGCTAAAAGGACTATTTTTAGTTATTTCAACATAGTAATCATTAATTTTTTTCAAATTATAAGATTCAAGTAAATCAAAATCTTTTTTTATATTTTTTTCAAAAGCAATATTTTCATTATATAGAACATTTATTTTATTATTTATATGTTCTGATACATAATTAATAAAATCTAATTCTCTGTACAACCAAGTTTCAAATGAAGATAATATATTTTGAAAATTAGTTAGTGAATTAATATAAAAGTTCATTTTATTTTTTTCTTTTTCAAACAGATGATTAATAGTTGAATCTATATTGTTTAGTACATTTTTTGAAAAAAATTCAGCATGTAAAAATATATTATTAACCATATAATAAATTTTTTGAAAATTTTCATTTATTTTATTATTAAAATTTTCTATTTGATTAACGATAGCTCTCGCTACTTCGGTAGGTGTAGAAAAATTTATATAAGAAACATAATCGGGTATAGTTATATCCTGTTCATGACCAATACCAGTTAAAACAGGAATTGTATTATTTACAATAGCGATTTTTTCTGCTAATTCATAATCATTAAAATACATTAAATCAGATTGAGCACCACCGCCCCTTATAATTACAATAATATCATAATCTATTTTAGAATTCAGGATTAAATCTAATGATTTATTAATACCTGTAGGGACTTCTACTCCCTGCATTGGTGATGGATAAAGATGAATCAAAGGTGGTGAAGAAAGTTTATTGATGTTTTTTATAAAATCGCCATATCCAGCAGCGGTTTGAGATGAAATAATAGCAATTTTTCTTATAGGAGGTAAATCATCTAATTTATTTTTTCTTTCCCTTAATAAACCATTTATTTTTAATTTATTTATAATAGCTTTTTTTCTTTTTTCCAGCTTAGATTCTCCAATGGGGACCAGAGATTGTAATCTTATGGCTAAAGAAGCTGAAGTAGGCCAGAAAGAAAGTTTTCCATAAAATTTCCAGTTTTTATTTTCTAATTCTCCGATATTTTTCAAACCAAGACTATTTAAAAGTGTTTTTATATGATATCTTGATAAAAATACACTTATTTTAAAAGTTTTTCCTTTGTCATTTCTTTGAGAAACTTCTATAAATAAATCACCAGCACTGCTTGTTTTTGCCTTTGAAATATCTCCATTAAATATTATAATAGAATTAAAAAGTTCTGTTTCATTCAATTCCATCTGAATCCAATTAAACAAATCTATTAAATTTTCAAAAATTTTTTTATTTTCAGATATTTTCACTTTCTCCCTCTTTTCCGGATAACACAATTGTTATTTCACCTTTAATATTTCTTTCTGAAAAATGAGCAATAGCTTCTTTAATAGTTCCTCTGAATAATTCTTGATGAATTTTTGTCATTTCTCTTGCTATAAAAATATCTCTATTACCAACTATTTCTAATATTTCTTTTAAAGTGTTATTTAGCCTTTGTGGTGATTCAAAAAAAACAAAAAGAATTCCAAGATCTTTAATTTTTCTAAGAAGACGTCTTTTGTTTTTACCACGAGGCAAAAACCCCTGAAACATATATTTCGAACCAGGGAATCCACTTAAAGCAATTGCAGCAGAAGGTGCATTTGGACCTGGTATGATATCTATTTCCACATTATCTTCCCAGCATTTATTTATTAATTGATAACCAGGATCAGATATTACAGGCATGCCTGCATCACTTACAAGAGAACAAATATTTTTTTCCTTAATAATTTCCAGAGCTTTTTTAAGAACTTTATTAGCGTTATATTCGCTAAAAGTAAATAATTCTTTTTTCCCAATATCAAGATTATTTAATAATTTTATAGTTACTCTTTTATCTTCTACAAAAATAATATCTGATTTCTTTAATATTTCCACTGCTCTTAAAGAAATATCTTTCAGATTTCCTATAGGTGTTCCTATTATATACAATTTTCCCATATTACCACCTTCCTTATTAAAAAAACCCGCATAAGCGGGCTATTTGGTGTCGGGGACGGGACTTGAACCCGCATGGATGAATATCCATATGATTCTGAGTCATACGCGTCTGCCAATTCCGCCACCCCGACATATTATTCCTGTAATTCATATATATTCTTATTATTAGAAACTATATCATATGTTAATGCTTTTAAAGAAATGGTGAAATCTACGTTTTCAACAGCAATATTTTTTGGCAAACTTAAGGAAGTAGGTGCAAAATTTAATATCCCTTTTATACCTGTTTCTACTAATTGTTCAGCAACTTTTTGAGCAACTTCTGCCGGTACTGTTAAAATAGCAATTTCTATCCCTTTTTCAGCACATATTTTTTTCATATCTTTCATATCATAGACTAATATCCCAGCTGATATTTGTTTCCCGATTTTTGTTTTATCTTTATCAAAAGCAACTTTTATAAAAAAACCATTTTTTTCCAAACCAGTATAATTAGCAATAGCTGATCCCAGGTTTCCAACTCCAACAATAGCAACACTCCATTTTTTATTAAGCCCTAAAATAGATTTAATTGAATTCATTAGTTTATCAATATCATACCCTACACCACGTTTTCCGAATTCTCCAAAATAAGACAAATCTTTTCTAATTTGACTTGCTTTAATATGTAACGATTCTGCTAATTCTTTAGATGAAGTTCTTTGAACTCCCGCTGATTTTTTATTTTCCAAACATCGATAATACATCGCGAGTCTTTTAATAGTTGGTTTTGGAATTTTTGGATTTTTCATAATTTACCTCCAATCACTTTTTAATCACTATATTAAGCAATTTACCTTTTACAAGAATTACCTTTTTTATCTCTGCATTTTCAATGTATTTTTTCACTTTTTCATCTTCAAATGCTTTATTTTTAATAATTTCTTCAGTTGAATTTGCATCAACTATTATTTTTGATCTTACTTTACCATTTATCTGAACAACAATTTCTAATTCATCAACTTCTAGAGCTTTTTCATCAACATCTGGCCATTTCGCATTGACAACAAATGTATTATGGCCCATCATATGCCATAATTCTTCTGATAAATGAGGTGCAAAAGGAGATAAAAGAATAATAAAATCTTCCGCAACTTCTTTTAATAATTCTTTATTCCAGTCTTTTTTCGAGATATTATTCATATATGAATTAAGTTCATTAATTAATTCCATCATACCACTAATTGCAGTATTAAATTGAAAATTCTTTTCTATATCATTTGTTATTTTTCCAATCATTTGATGTAATTTTCTTCTTAAAGATTTTTCTTCTTTTGTAATTAGTTTCATATTTTTTGTGTCAACATTTTTTGTTACTTCTATTATTTTAGACATTGCAATCCATACTTTATTCATAAATCTGGCAATACCTTCTAAACCTGCATCATTCCATTCTGCATCTTTTTCTGGTGGTCCCATAAATAGCATATATAATCTTAGTGTATCTGCTCCATACTTTTCAACCATTTCATCTGGAGAAACAACATTACCTTTTGATTTAGACATTTTTGCTCCATCTTTATATATCATTCCCTGAGTAAATAGATTGGAGAATGGCTCAACAAAATTAATATAACCAAGATCATATAACACTTTTGTTATAAATCTCGAATATAACAAATGTAATATTGCATGTTCAACACCACCAATGTACTGGTCAACTGGAAGCCAGTAATTTACATCATCAGAATCAAAAGGCTTATCTTCCATCTTAGGATTAATATATCTTAAATAATACCAACTACTATCAACAAATGTATCCATTGTATCAACTTCTCTTTTTGCAGGTCTTCCGCATTTTGGACATGTGGTATTAATAAATTCATCAGTATAAGTTAAAGGGCTTTTTCCTGTTGGTTCAAAGGTAACATTTGTAGGAAGTTTTACGGGTAAATCTTTTTCTGGTACAGGAACAGTTCCACATTTTTCACAATAAATTATAGGTATTGGTGCTCCCCAATATCTTTGCCTTGAGATTAACCAATCCCTTAATTTATATTGAATGCTTTTATTTCCTATATTATTTTCTTCAAGCCAGTCAATAATTTTTGGCAAAGCCTCTCTATTTTTCATACCATCAAATTTATCTGAGTTAACCATTATACCATCTTCAGTAAATGCTTCTGATAAATCTTCTTCCGTTAAATCAGAACCTTCAGGTTTAATAACAACTCTAATTGGTAAATTAAATTCTTTAGCAAATTCAAAATCTCTCTGATCATGTGCTGGAACAGCCATTATAGCACCTGTTCCATATTCGAATAAAATATAGTTTGCAACATAGATAGGTATTTTTTCACCATTCACAGGATTAATAGCGTAACTTCCAGTAAATGCTCCATCTTTTTTTGCACCTTGAGCAATTCTTTTGAATTTATCTTCTTTAGTTACTCTGTTTAAAAATTTTTCGACCTCACTCTTTTGTTCTTTAGTTGTTAATTCTTCAACAAGAGGAGATTCAGGAGCTAAAGCCATAAAGGTTACACCCCAGAGAGTATCCGGCCTTGTGGTGAAAACAGTTAATTCTTTTTCTGTACCATCAATTTTAAACTTAACTTCAGCGCCTTCACTTTTTCCAATCCAATTCTTTTGCATAATTTTAACATTTTCAGGCCAGCCCTCGAGTTTTTCAAGGTCATTTAATAATTTTTCAGAATAATCTGTTATTTTAAAATACCATTGTTCTAACTTTTTCATTTCTATTTCTGTACCACATCTTTCACATTTTCCATTAACGACCTGTTCATTGGCTAAAACAGTTTTACAGCTTGGACACCAATTAACAGCAGCATGTTTTTTATAAGCTAAACCTTTTTCATATAATTTCAAAAATATCCATTGAGTCCATTTATAATAATCTTCTGTACATGTTGCAATTTCTCTATCCCAATCATAACTAATTCCAATCTTTTTAATTTGTTTTTTTATAATTTCAATATTTTTAAAAGTCCAATCTCCTGGATTTACATTATTTTTTATAGCTGCATTTTCTGCCGGTAATCCAAAAGCATCGTATCCAAAAGGATGTAAAACATTAAATCCCTGCATTTTTTTATATCTGGCAACAACATCGCCAATTACATAATTTTTTACATGACCAACATGGATGGTTCCAGATGGATATGGGAACATTGTTAAAACATAATATTTTTTCTTATCGTTTCTTTGTGAGGTTTTAAAAATATTTTTTTCTGCCCATTCTTTTTGCCATTTCTCTTCTATTTTTTTATGATCGAATTCCATTTTATAACCTCCTATATCCAAGTGATAACTTTCTCATATATTATACCAGAATTTTATTAAAATTTAAAGTCCTTAAATTATTTACCTCTAATTGTTGGGATATATAAATTTAAATCTTCAGAAATATTTTCAAGCTTTGCTGATGGCATCTTTTTAAGTCTTCTTTGACCAGGTTCCTGTATTAAAAAAAAGATATTATCAGGATTTGCTGTTTGAACTTTTGCATTATAAGGAATATTTATCGTATAAGATGTTCTTATAGAAGGATCCTTAAAAAAATAAAATTTATATGGGGCCAATCCCGGTTTTAACATTCCCTGAAATATATACTTGCCTTTTTCATCTTTTATACCAATCCATATTTCTCTTGAGCCTATAATATATAGCTGGAAATAACCTACATTCTGATCTTCTTGAGCAAGGGTTAATAATTTCTCTAAATCTTTTAAATGTTTTTCTAAATTGCTTTTGTAATTTATAAATTTTTCAACAATTCCATTGGGTTCAAAATATTTATTTAAATCTTCTAATTTTGTATTTAATTGGGATATACTATCATTAACTTTAGTGTTTTGTCTGTTAAATAAACTCTCCATATAATTTTGAAATTTTGAAAGTTTTATTTCACTTCCTATTGACATTATTATTGAAATAATAGATAAAATAATAGCAATATATAACAATATTCTTGTTATTTTCATTATTTACCTCCTATATCTATAGTAGCATTAACGAATTTCATTACCCTATTTGCAATTTTTTTAAACTTCTGAATAGTATTGTCTACTTTCTTTTTTGCAACATTGAGCTTATCAGAAATTTCATCATATGAATTGTTATCCAACCACATCTTTACAATATTTTTTTCCAGATCCTTCATTTGTTCAATAGACCTTTCAAAGATATAATTATAGACTACAGATTGATATAAATCTGTTTCAGATGGAACTTCAAAATAATAATCAGAATCTTCAGAATAGTCTTCGAACATAGATTCTATACTAACAGCGTCCGATAATACTTTATTTTTTAATCTATTTAAATAGGTTAAAAATGATTTTATTTCAGATGATATATTAAGATAGGCAAAGGTTGAAAATTTTGTTTTATTATTTTCATCAAATGAATAAACTCCCTGTATTAAACCAACAAATCCTATTTGAACCAGATCTTGAAATTCAGCCCATGCACCATAATATTTTGAAGCAATAGATTTAATCATGGGTTCAAATTTTACCATGATCATATTCATTGCTTCTTTATCGCCTGATTGAGCTAATTTAATTAGAGATTCTACACGTAAAGTTCTTAATTTATATTTACTCATTATTTCACGACCATATACATTAAATGTTCTGCTGTATCATATAAAACTTTCGAAAATTTCAGTTCCAATTCAAATACATCGGCCCAATATTTGGAAAATTCTAATTCATTTTCCCATGGAAAAGCCATAATTCCATATATAGATATTTTACTAAAATAGTTCGATAACAATTTTTCTAAATCATTTTTCGTATATAAAGTTGAATTAAAAGACATAAATTTTGAAATTCCAATATTTACTTTTTTTTGTTTTTTCATTACTTCTATTATATCAAAATCTTTTGAAAAAAAAGCATCGATAATAAATTTATTTAAATTATCAACAGTTCCAATTAAAATTCCACCTTTTTTTAATAGTCTATTTATTTCATATAGGAATTTTTCATCGTTTTCTGAATAACTTAAAACATCCCCCATAGCGAGAATTATATCAAATGATTCATTTTCAAATTTTAAATTTTCAGCAAAATCATTAATTATATTTATACTATTTTTAAATTTGCTTTTTAAGATAGAACACATTTTTGAAGATGGTTCTACAGCATATATATCAAACCCTTTATTTAAAAAGATATTAGTCCAATATCCAGTTCCAGCACCAATATCAAGAACTTTTCCGCTGGAAAATTTCAAATTTTCAAAAATTATCTTTTCGGATAATAAATTATGCATTTCCCAATATGGGTCTTCATACATTTTTTCATAATTATCGGCAATTTTATCATAATATTCCCAGGATTTCATAAAGTATCCCCCTAATATAAAATAAAATCCCCGATAATTCGGGGAGTTACTGGAGCAGGTGATGGGACTCGAACCCACAACCTCTGCCTTACCAAGGCAGCGCTCTAACCTGTTGAAGCTACACCTGCAAACCCAATATATTATACAATAAAATATTAGTTTAGTCAAGTTTAAAAAATTTATTCAATTTTTTTAATATTATAAAAATCCCTCTAAAAGAGGGATTTTAAAATTCTTCAACTATGAATACTTCATCTCCTGTTTTTATTAAAGCAGCATTCGCTTCATCAGTATCAACATGAAATTCCAGAGCATATTTTGGACTTACTCTTATTAACACGTCACCAAATATTAATTTTCTATCGCCTTTTTCAATAGCAACATATACTAAATCTTTATCTTTGACATTATATTTTTCAGCATCTTCAGGAAGCATATGAATATGTCTTTTAGCTAAAATTAAACCTTTTTTCGTTTCAACTTCACCTTTTGGACCAACAATTTTTATTCCAGGAGTTCCATCTAAATCGCCTGAATCTCTAACAGGAGGTTTCACGCCTAATTTAAATGCATCTGTTTGAGAAATCTCTATTTGAGTTTCCTTTCTAACAGGTCCTAAAACTCTAACTCTTTCTATTTTTCCTTTTGGACCAACTAAAGTAACAACTTCTTCTGCTGCATATTGACCTGGTTGTTTTAAATCTTTTATAGGATGCAACTCATAACCTTCACCAAATAATACCTCTAAATCTTCTTTTGATAGATGAACATGTCTGTTTGAAACACCCACTATAATTCCTGTTTTTTTTAATTTCATACCAACACCTCCGACTATATAATATTACCTCTTTTTGGTGTAATTAAAGGTTTTCTAATTATTAATTCAATATTTTTAGGTTTAACAACCTCTATATTCAAAGGGCCTCTTCTTACAGAAATCCAACCTAACCCAGGTATAGCTAATTCTTCATTTTCTTCAATTGAAATAATTTCTTTTTCATAATCAATATTTTTTAATGGATAGTCTTTTTCATATGGAGGATAAATAATTTCCCCAATATGATTTTTTAATAAATCATCTACTCTTTCCTCTTTGGTTTGATGAAAAGATATTCTTTCTGGGGCAAATATCAAGAAAATAGGTTTCAAACTATTTTTAGCTAAAGATAAAATTTTAAATCTGAAAAGTGCACTTACAAATATAACTTTACCGATATCTGGTTTAAAGGTTTTTCTACTAATAGTTTTATGAGGTATCATTTCCACTTGCGTATATATGTCAAAAAAGTCTGTAAATCTTTGTTTAGTCTCTATTCCTGGAGTATCATATAAGTATATATTATGTTTAATAATTTTTCTTTTAACAATTCCTAATGTAGTTCCAGGAAATGAACTTGTTGTAATTTTTAAATCAGTCATGTTATTTAAAAGTGATGATTTACCAACATTTGTAGTACCAACTACAAGAGCCTTTTCTATCTTTTGTTCTTTTAGTAACTTTATTAATCTATTTATACCAAAATTCCTTTTCGCACTTATTAAGCGAATATTATCTTTTTTAATATTAACATTGTCTTTAACTCTGTTGTAAATCCAGTCTTTTAATTCAGTAAAAGCTACACTTTTTGGCAATAGATCAACTTTGTTAATTATTAAAAATAGATTTTTATTTTTTACTAAATTTAATATATCTTTATCAAAAGTGCCTTCAAAATCAATAATATCGATAACCCATAAAACTGTATCAAATTCATGGATAATACTTTTTAATTGATTGTAAAAATTTTTGTTTATGGAAACAGGAATTAGTTCACCATAATGTTTTAATTTAAAACACCTTTGACATAAAGCTTTTTCTTCATTACCTATGAACTTTTCATAAACATGTTCCGGTAAGAAACCAGGAATTTCCGGATTTTCTGTTTGTATTTCAACCCCACATCCATGACATTTCATAAAATCACCTCCAATTTAGCGAATCTATTTTAAGATTACGATGTCTAAAAAGTCAAATTCACTCAGGCAGCTTGATTGCTAATCCTTAAAATTATTCATTCTCAGCCGTCGTTCAGATTTTTCATCCATGAAAAAGCTTCACTCAAAAAAACGTCCTGTTTTTTTGACGGCTTTCATTCATAATTTTAAGGGCAATCTTCGAGCCTTCGTTTCATTTGAGACTTTTTAGACAGCCTATTTTAAGATAGAAAAAAATATTAATCCCAGATATTCATGTATTGCCATAGCATTTGCTCGTAAAGAATCTATATCAGGTTTAAAATCTATCCATGTAATTTTATCCCGGGTTATTAGATAATTTGAAGGAACTGGAACTATTTCGATATTACTATTAATAAAGTTTTTAAAAATTTTGTATGATCTTGGTAAATGAATAGCAGAAGTAACTAAAAATATTCTATTTATTTTCATATTATCAATTAAAGATTTCACATATTTTGCATTTTCCTCGGTTGTTTGTGCATCTGGTTCGATAAAAATATTTGAGGGATTAACACCAAATCTAACAAGATAGTCTCTCATTACTAAAGCCTCTGGAATATAATTTGTATTTGGTGGTTTTCCACCAGAAATAACAATAGGGTAATTTGTTTTTTTATATAATTCATAGCCTGCAAAAATTCGTTTAAAGGTTTGATCTGACATTTCACCTAAAGAAGGTGAAATAGGTGTTTTAGGTATAGCCCCTCCACCTAAAATTACAATAATAGAAGGGATATTAAGTTTGTTTTCTTTATACGGCTCAAACGCATTTTCTAAAGGATAAACTAAGATTCTTGAGGTTATTTGAATAGAAAAAAGATAAATTAATATAGAAGTAAATATAATCATTTTATTTAATTTTTTCGATTTTTTTATTCTGAAATTTAATAAAATAATTAAAGTAATAAACAGGCCTGGCAATTCGATAAATGATTGAATGATTTTTCTAATCCATAACATATTATCCCTCCATTAAAAATCAAGTATCATCTCGTAAAATCCTTTTATATCAAAATATTTTTTCCATAATAGTGGGATTTTATGAAATTTGACAGTTTTAAAACCTAATTTTTCATAAAGTCGTTTTGCTCTTATATTCTCTTTTATAACAAATAATTTAACTCCTTTTAATTTTTTCTTTTTAGCGTAATCAAACAAATAATATATGATTTTTGTCCCGATACCCAAACCTCTTTTATATGGAATAACAACAATATCATCTAATAATAAATACTCTCCACATTTTTGTGTATTAAGTAAACAAATACCTCTAAAAATGACTTTTAAAGTTTCAAATTTATATTCTTTTAAAATATCAATAAATTCTAAATTCAACCATGAAAAACCTTTATATTTTATAGCAGCTATTCCCGATATGTTATTATTGATATCTCTGGAAACAATAATATTATCAAAAATAATATAATTTTTGAGTAATTTTAAAGATTTTGTTTTAGTTAAAAAAACAGGTTTGAATTTTTCATAAAAGGTATTATATAGTAAAGTTACTATATAATTCTTTTCCTCTTCATTATGAATACCAAAGGATATTTTTACTTCTTTCATGATTTCACCTCACGGTAAAAAGAAATATACCATCATATATTAATTATATCATTATTATGTTTATTTATTTTAAAATTTTGTGTTCAAAAATCCAATATAATCAGAAAAGAATAAAATCAATTTGTGGTATAATATAGATGAATTTCAAATTAAAAATTTGGAGGGGATATGAATGAAAAAGGGATTTGTATTGGTTTTGGCCGTTTTTATGTTTTTTCTAACTTCTTGTAGTATAATGAATTCAACCCCTTTTTCTCAACCTGAAAATCAAAAAGGGGCCGCTTACCATGATTTTAAAGGATTTGGGATTATAGATTATAAAGCTTTTCCTCAGGTTGCACAAGCTAAATTAGCTGCTCTTGAAGCTGCAAGGCAAGATGCTTATTCTAAAGCTGTAGAATATATTTATGGAGTTTATATTGATTCAAAAACAACAGTTAAAGATTTTGTTTTAAAAGAAAAAAATATTGAATCATCGTTATGGGGAGTAATTAGAGGAGCCCAACAAATAGATGAAGGTTTTAATATGACAGAAGGGATGGCATATGTAACTATTAGAATATTTAGAAAAGATATTGAAGAACTATTAGGTAAAAAATTAAAAAATTTCTAATATGGGAGTGAGTTTTTTTGAAATTCTTATTTTTACACAAATTTAATTCATATTGGGATAAAAAATTAAATGAATTAAAGTTAGATTATCCTGATATTGAGATTATTTTTCCAGAAAAAGAAAAATTATCAAAAGAAGAATTATTAAAAGATGTGGATGCAATAATCGGCGGATTTATTACAAAAAAAGAACTTGAATTTGCTAAGAAATTAAAAATTATTTTTGTCCCTTTTGCTGGTGTTGAACAATTACCATTAGATGATTTAAAAGAACGAAATATTATTATTTCAAATGCTCATGGAAATGGAAAGTATGTTGCAGAAAGGGCTGTTGCTTTAGCATTAGCTTTGCTTGGAAAAATTATTTATTTTCATAATGATTTAAAAAAAGGAATTTGGCATGGTTTTACTGTTGGTGAATCTATTTTCGAATCATGGAATTCAATTCAAGGAAAGAAAATTGGAATTTTGGGATTTGGGGCTATAGGTCAAAATATAGCTGAATTTTTAAAACCGTTTAATACAAAAATTTATATTTTAAAAAATCATAAAATTAACAAATTACCGAAAAACGTAGATGAAATTTATTATAATGTTGATAAAATTATTGAAGATAGTGAAATATTATTTTTAACGCTTCCTTTAACAGAGAAAACTTATGAGATTATTAACGAGGAACGATTGATGAAAATGAAGGATAAATTTTTAATAAATGTAGGTAGAGGAAAATTAATTCATGAGGAAGGTTTATACAACGCTTTAAAAAATAGAATTTTAAAAGGCGTTGCTTTGGACGTATGGTTTAATTATCCAACTTCAAAAAGCAAAAATGTAATGCCTTCAAACTATCCTATTTGGGAGTTTGATAATGTAATTCTTTCACCTCATGTTGGTGGATATTCATATCATGCTACTACCGCAGGAATTAATTATACGATAGATAGTATAAAAAAATATTTAAAAGAGGGTATGCCGCTTTCAATTGTTGATTATAATAAAAAATATTGATAAATTAAGAGGTGATTTTTATTAAAGAATATATACCTGTCCCAAAAGATATTGAATTAATTGAAATATTCGGTACGCATGATAGCAGAATTAAATATTTGAAAAATAAATTTGATGTAAAAATATCTT
This sequence comes from Marinitoga sp. 1155, assembly GCF_001021175.1. Taxonomy (NCBI): domain Bacteria; kingdom Thermotogati; phylum Thermotogota; class Thermotogae; order Petrotogales; family Petrotogaceae; genus Marinitoga; species Marinitoga sp. 1155. The sequence continues at coordinate 170,951 of NZ_AZAX01000001.1, forward strand.
ATGTGGAGAATAAAATCGTTCTTAATAGTGAAAAAAAGAAAAATATAAATAAGGTAAAAAAAATTTTAAAAGAGGTTGTTGATATTACTTCAAATGGTCATTTGCTTGATTGGACAGAATTTCAATATATTGTTTCTTTATACGAAACTGAAAATGATTTGAAAAAATCACAAAAAACAAATTACAATCAGGTTGTTAATACAACTGTGAGTGGTGTGCGAGTGCAGGCGAAAACTCATGGACAATCAGATTATATAAAAATCATGAAAGAAAACGATATAGTTTTTTGTATTGGTCCAGCTGGAACTGGAAAAACCTATTTGGCAGTTGCAATGGCAGTAGAATTTTTAAATACTGGAAGAGTTCAAAGAATAATATTAACAAGACCGGCTGTTGAAGCAGGAGAAAAACTCGGATTTTTACCGGGAACATTATATGACAAAGTTGATCCTTACTTAAGACCTTTATATGATTCACTTATGGATTTTATAAATGCAGATAAAATTATAGAATATAAGGAAAAAGGTATTATTGAGGTTGTGCCCCTGGCTTATATGCGGGGAAGAACTTTAAATAATGCGTTTATTATACTTGATGAAGCTCAAAATAGTACATATTACCAGATGAAGATGTTTTTAACAAGAATAGGTTTTAATTCAAGAACGGTTATTACCGGGGATATTACTCAAATTGACCTTGAAAATAAAAAAGATTCTGGATTGCTAATTGTTCAAAAGGTATTAAAAAATATTAAAGGGATCTCTTTTATAGAACTAACTGAAAATGATGTTGTAAGAAATCCTTTAGTTAAAGAAATAATAAAAGCTTACGATAAATATGAGAAAACTAAAGGTGAAGAATATGGAAAAAAATAAAATATATCAAAATTTTTTCTTTTTTGCCAATTTTATGTTTTTATTTTTGATTACGGAAATTTTATTATGGCGTGATTTTACATGGAGTTTTTTATTTAACTTCATAATAATTTTTTTTCCTTTTTGGTATTTAATAATTATGTATTTAATAAGAAAAGATAGAGCCTTTAATTTACACCCGTTAAATTATTGGTTTGCATTTATTATAATCCTGGATTCAGGTATAATTTTAAACCTATTTTCATTAAAATATTTTTCCGATCCTGCAGTAACACCTTTATTTACCGTTGTAACAATTACACTTATGATGAATTTTTATATAGGCTTTTTATCTTCTTTAGTTTTTTCTTTTTATTTTTCATTTTTGTTTGGGTTTCCTTTAAAAACATTTATTACACTTTTTGTTATAGGAATAATAAGTGCATATTTAAGTAAGAATTTATATTCAAGAGTAAGAATGGTAATCCCTTTTTTGGGCGCAACTATTTCACAGATTATAATATATTTAATTTATAATAATTTTGATTTTGAAGCTATTCCACAAATTTTTATATCAAATTTGATACAGATGCTTTTTCTTTTAGGTGTATTGCCGTATCTTGAATATATTACACGTGTTTATTCGGATATAGGTCTCCTGGAATTAGGAAATTTGAATCACCCATTATTACGAAAATTATCTTTGAATGCATCTGGTACGTATTATCACAGTTTAATTATTGCGAATCTAGTTGAAAGTGCATCTGAAGCAATAAAGGCTAATCCTATACTATTGAGAGTAGGTGCATATTTTCATGATATAGGTAAATCATTAAGACCTTTATTTTTTACAGAAAATCAAAAAGGATTTAATCCACATGATAGAATAAATCCAAAACTAAGCGCTTTAATTCTCAATCTTCATGTAATAAAAGGTAAAGAATTAGCAAGAAAATATAAATTACCAATTTTGATTGAAGATCTGATTGTTCAGCATCATGGAACAAGAATAAAACGCTATTTTTTTCATAAAAGTATAGAATTAAAAGAAAACCTTTCAACCGATTTATTTAAGTATCCCGGTCCTATACCTCAATTTAAAGAAGCAGCAATATTAATGATTGCAGATAATATTGAAGCAATGACCAGGAGTATGCAAAAAATAAATAAAAAAAATATTGAAGAAAAAATCGATAATTTGATACAGGATTTATATTTTGAAGGACAATTGGATGATTGCGGACTAACTTTAAAAGAAATCAAAAAAATTAAAAATGCTATGATTAATACAATATTAAACATGAACCATTCAAGAATTAGTTATCCAGAAATTCCAAAAGAACTTCTAAAAGAGGTGTCAAAAAATGAAAATTAATATTTTTGATAATCAGGAAATTGAAAATATTGATATAAAAAAAGTAGAAAATATTACAAAAAAGGTTTTATTATCTGAAATTGGCGATGAAGATTATGAGTTAAATATAGTTATTACAGATAACGAAACTATAAAAGAATATAATGAAAAATATAGAAATAAAATTGGGCCAACAGACGTTTTATCTTTTGAATACGGTGTAAATGAAGACATAATAGGTGAAATTATTATCTCAGTTGAAAAAATAAAAGAACAGGCTCCAGAATTTAATAATACATTTGAAGAAGAATTTTTTTATATATTAATTCATGGAATATTGCATATCTGTGGTTATGACCATTTAAAAGAAGAAGAAAAGAAAAAAATGTTTAAAATACAGGATGAATATTATAAAAATTTATTTAAAACCATATAAAAAATAATGAAAAATTTTCAATATACGCTGTTTAAAAAGTCAAATTCACTCAGGCAGCTTGATTACTTATCCTTAAAATTATTCATTCTCAGCCGTCGCTCAGATTTTTCATCCATGAAAAAGTTTCACTCAAAAAAACATCCTGTTTTTTTGACGGCTTTCATTTACGCTTAGATTTTTTAGGTATAAAAAATCTAAGGGAAAAGGATTTATAATTATATAATAAAAATTATTTTTTCCAATTACCCGCTGTAAGAGAGCAATAGCTCGAAGGTTTTTTTATTAAAATCCAATTTTTAATCCAATAACCCACCGTAGGTGCGTTAAGGGCAATCTTCGAGCCTTCATTTCATTTTAGACTTTTTAGACAGCGTATTTTAATATATTACATGAAAAGAATGATGATTTTTTTACTTAATTGAAGTTATTTAACTGCTAATACCTTAGTTTTGAAAAGAATATATTTGATGATTGACAAACTAATTGTTATAATAAACTCAGAAATAGAAAAAGGAGGTAAAAAAATGTCGTTAATAAGACCATTTAAAGGGTTGAGACCAAAAAAAGAATTAGTTGAAGAATTTTCATGCCCTCCATATGATGTTCTTGAAGAGGAAGAGGTTAAAGAAATTGTTACTAAACATCCTAATAACTTTTTAAAAGTAACAAGAGCTGAAGTTGAATTTGATGAAAATATCGATCCACATAGTGAAATTGTTTATAAAAAAGCTAAAGAAAATTTAGAAAATTTTAAAAAAGAAGGTATTTTAATAGAAGAAGAAAAACCAGCTCTTTATTTATATCGAGAGACATGGAATGGTCATTCTCAAACAGGGATTTTTGCAACTTTTTCGGTTGATGAATATCAAAAGGGTTTAATTAAAAAACATGAGTTAACAAGGCAAGATAAAGAAGACGATAGAACTAAACATATAATGATTTTAGAAGCTCAGACAGGTCCTGTATTTTTAACCTTTAAATCAAAAGAAAATATAAAAGAGTTAATAAATACAGGAATTGATAAAGCAGAAAAAATTTATGATTTTAAAGATGAAAAAAATGTTTATCATGAATTGTGGGTTTTAAGTGATGAAAATTTAATTAAAGAATTAGAAAAAGCATTTAGTGAGGTTGAAGCATTATATATTGCAGATGGACATCATAGGGCTGCAGCAGCTTCAAGAACAAAGGAAATTTTGAAATCAAGAAACCCACAGCACACAGGAAATGAAGAATATAATTTCTTTATGGCTGTTGTTTTTCCACATGATGAATTGAAAATTCTTGATTACAACAGAGTTGTGAAGGATTTAAATGGATTAACAGATGAAGAATTTATGGAAAAGTTATCTGAAAATTTTGAAATTTTTGAAGTTAAAGAAACACCATATAAACCAAAATCAAGACACGAATTTGGAATGTATATAAATAAAAAATGGTATTCACTAAAAGCCAAAGATTCTATTATAGAAGAAAATGATCCTGTAAAACAATTAGATGTATATATTCTGCAAAATTATTTATTATCTCCTATATTAGGCATAGAAAATCCAAGAAAAGATCCAAGGATACATTTTATTGGAGGTATTAGAGGAGTAAAGGCTCTGGAGGAATGGATAGATGGCAAAAATTGGAAAGTGGCATTTTCAATGTATCCGACATCAATAGAAGAATTAATGGCTGTTGCAGATGTAAACAAAACGATGCCTCCAAAGTCAACGTGGTTTGAACCAAAATTAAGATCAGGATTGTTAATACATGAAATATAAAATAACCCCTATCAGGGGTTATTTTATATTTAAGTATATATTTTTGGAATTTATATGGGAAATATTTTTCTCAGGCATTTTGTTATTGGAGTAAAACAATTTTTCTATTTTTGATTTATGATAAGAGGCACTAAAAGAAAATAATTTCTTTGCAAAATGTTTGTTTTTTATATTGGAGGTTTCAAGTATGTCTAATATATTTTTTATTGAATAGTCTATTATAAAGTTTATAAATTCTTTATTTTCTTTGTCTAAAACGTTTAATTTGTCTATATGAAACACTCTTTTAAAAGGATTAAAGTTCTTTTTTTTAATATCTTTTTCAAGATCATATATGGCGTCGAAAAGATAAATTAATGTTCCTATATAAGTACTAAAGTCATCTGAAAAAAATATTTGATGTTTATTTAAAATCATCTGGATAATTTTTATTGATGGAATAAAATACTCTTCAAATTCTAATGTTTTATTCTCTATTTTAAATTGTTCATTTAATATGTTTTCATACGTTTCAATAAAATCTTTTCCATAATAATATATAAGTTTTCTTTTTAAAAATTTTATAAAAACAACCAATTTATTTAAATTACTATCATGCAATTTATCATATATTTTACCATATATAATCAAAGCATTTAAAAATGAAAATTCATCGAATATTTCAATATTTTTATAAATATACCGTTTTTTAAAACCTACCCATGGGCACGTAATTTCTTCAATATTTTTTTCATTAAATTCTACTTTTAATAAAGAAAAAAATGAAACTTCTCTTATAATAAACATCCTGTAAAAATTGCCAAAATTTCTTTTTAAAGAATGACAAATCGAACAATAATGACTTATATAGTTTAGTCTTTCTATTTTAGTTGGCTTAAAATAAAGTGATATATATCCATACAATTTTATTACCTTCCTTATTTTGAAATTCCAACATATAAATCCATACTTCTTTCAATTGTATTTTCGTTGGATTTGACAGCAAATATTAACCTGTAATTACCAGGAATCGATAGTTTGACTGGTGGATTAGATGAAATAAAATGGATAATAGATTTTCCACCAGCATTTATATAAACTCTTTTTTTCTCATTATTTTCATAGTTAAAAACTATGACATTATTTTCTAGATTAATCAATCTAATAGTATATCCTTCAATTTCTAAAAATTTTTCTTTTTTAAAATTAAGATTGTTTATATAAAAATATCCTTCAAATAAATGATTTACCGGATAAAAAAGGTAAGTATCTACAGATAAATTTATATTTTTCAATCTTTTTTCAATATTATCAGTTATCGCTAAAGGAATATATACTACTTGATTAAGTTTATCATTAACAAAATATAATTCATATATACCTTTTTCTATGGGAGGAATATTTATTTCATATGATTTAGCTTCTAAAGTTTTTAATAATGTATAACCAAAGTTTATTGGAATCTCTTTTTTTAATTTTCTATTTTTTGTATAAATTTTTAATTTTCCAATAATATTAACGTTTTTTGTTTCTGCAGAATAATTTTTAACTTCAATATATAATTTTGGATATTCATTTGTTAAATAAAAAGCTTTATCCAGATAAATATTATATTTGATAGTATGTATATATTCAATCTCTTTTTTTAATTTAATTATTCTTCCATTATAATTAAATTGTGTTTCTATGATATAATTCCCGTTTGGTATTTTTGATATGGGATTGATAGAATTTAAATCGAAAATTTTTTTATTTTCTAAAGGTTGTAATTTATAAGAAATTATATTGTTATATTCAAATTTATAAAAAGTCGTACTTGCAGAATTTGTCATTTTGTATATAATAAATTTAAATGAATCTATTTTTATATCTTTTACTGCACTACCGGTGTTAAACATATTAACAGTAATTTCTAAATTATCCGGAAAAGTGTATTTATTCGATGCTAAAATTGAAAAAGAAATACTATTTATCATTACTGAATCTCCAAAATTATATCTTGGAAAGTAATACTTAGAGGAAATTATTACAATAATAGCAAATAAGGATATAAAAATTATAATTAAGTTGTTAATTCGTTGTCGCTTTTTTTGAATTTTTCTTAAATTATCCTTTTTTTCTTTTTCTTCATCATATTTTTTCCAATCTTCAGGTGTTTTACTATAATATTTCATAAAACTCACCTCTAATTTGTGTTCATATAGGATTTAAATTCTTTTTGAGATATTAATCCTTTAACAAGTAGATTATTCAACTCACTTTCATAGGAAGTATAAAAAGTTGTATTTTTGATTTTTGAGATATCATCTCCTCTGAAGAATTCTTTAATAAATTCATTGATTTCAAGAATTTCAAAAATTGGTTTTATTGATTTATAACCAGTATAATGACATTTTTGACATCCTTTATTATTTTCATCAATATAGCAGTCACACAATAACCTTACAAAATTCTGATTAAATATTATTTTTACAGAATCAAGAATATCATTTAATGCTATACCCTTTTCAGTAAGACGATTTATTACGTTAAAAACATTGTTAGAATGGATGGTTGAAAATACCAGATGGCCAGTCATTGCAGCTTCAATAGTTAATTTTGCCATTTCTTCGGTTCTAATTTCTCCAGTCATTAAAATATCAGGATCATGTCTTAGTATATTTTTTAATATACTGGTTTTTTCAGAATCATCTTTTATTTCAATTTGTTGGGCCCCAGGAATATTGTATTCAAGTGGATTTTCAATAGTTATAATTTTCTTTTGAGAGTCTTTTAATAAATTAATTAAAATATAAGCTAGTGCTGTAGATTTTCCACTTCCGGTTGGACCAGAAAACAATACAAGACCATTTTTTAATAATTTAATTTTTTCCACATAAGAAATAAAAATTTCTGGATAATTTAAATTTTCTTTGATTAAATCAGAAATATCTTTAAGCTTTCTAATTACACAGTTTATGCCATTTATATTTTTTATTAAAGAAACTCTAAAGCGATGATTATAAAAAGTAAAGGACCCATCTGACGGATCCCTGTCGTTAATAATATCTATTCCTGATAGTATTTGAATCTTGGTTAGTATATTTTCATAGGTTTTTTTAGAAATTTTATCAAATTCAATTAATGAAGTATTGAAGCGATAGGATACAAGAGAAAAATCTTTATATGCTAAAAAATGTAAATCCGTAATCTTCTCCTGAAGAAGAAGATTTAAATAATTTTCTAATAAAATTTCCTTGTTATATTCAGTCGATATAAATTGTCTGTTTATCTTTTTATTAGAATAAAGCTGTTGAATAGCAATTTTTTCTAAATTATTCTTCATAATCTCCCTGCTGTGCTTCTAAATATTTTTCTAATTTTATTCGTTCTTCATTTAATACATTATTTCCAAATAATCTATAAATTGCAGGTATTTCATATATATTTTCCCCATCAAAATCATTTAATATTTTATTATATCCCGCAGCAACAATGGTTACTTTTAATTCATCGGGTTGCATATCATCTACTTCCGTAATACCATATTTCAAATTAACTTCATCAGTTGAATAAGAATGAAGTATAGATGTGACGGTTTTTAAATCCTTTAATGTTGGATTCTTACCAGAAACATTTACCAAAGCTGCAGTAGCATTTTGTACAGAATTTTCCAAAAATTTTGAATTTAATGCATTTTTGGCGGCCTCTTCTGCTTTGTTTGGACCTTTTCCCCAGCCAATTCCTAACATAGCAGAACCACGTCTTTTTAATACAGATTCAACATCAGCAAAGTCGGTATTTACCAACCCTTTTTTAGTAATTAAATCAGAGATTCCTGTAATTCCCTGATACAATATATCATCAGCTTTTGCAAAGGCTTGTCTAATAGGAATATCATCATTATCTTCTAATAATTTATCATTAGAGATTTTTATTAAGGTATCAACATATGGCTTTAATTTATTTAATCCACTGTTTGCAATCTTTTGTTTTGTTGAACCTTCAAAATGAAAAGGAATAGTTACAACAGCAACTGTTAATATGCCTAATTCGCGTGCTATTCTGGCAATTACAGGAGAAGCCCCAGTTCCAGTTCCACCACCAAAACCAGCGGTAATAAAAAGCAGGTCTGTCCCCTGAATTGTTTCTCTAATTTCATCTACACTTTCTTCAGCAGCTTTTTCACCCTTCTCTGGATTACCTCCAGCTCCTAACCCTCTTGTTAATTCTTTGCCAAGTTGTAGTTTGAATTTTGCACTACTTGCTTCTAATACCTGAACATCTGTATTAGCAGCAATTAAATCAACATCAGATACTCCTAATCTTATCATTCTTTCAATTGCATTATTTCCGGCGCCGCCAACACCTATAACCTTAATAACATATTTTGGTCTTTTATGAAATATTTCTTTCGGTTCATTTTCAATAGGTAAATTAAATGGCATCTTCATTACCTCCTAAAAGGATTCTTCCCAATCTTGAAAAGAAACCACCCTTTTTCTCAACTTTTTCTTCTGTATAAGTATTCTCATTATATGTTTTTGCATCTTCTATGTATAATTTTGGTATATTTGTTCCACTGAAATATAAATTTATAGTTCCTATAATTGGTGAATATAACGGATCTTTATATAACTCATCAGCATTATCAATGTAAAAATTATTGATATTATTTGAAGCAACACCTAATCGAGCTTGGCTTCCCATAAAGTCGGAAATAGTTTTTTCAATATTCTTAATTCTTGCCCCGCCACCTGTATGAATAATTCCGGCTTGAAGACCTCCTGCTATTTCAAGAGTATTTTCATATTCCAATTTTGCAAGATCGCTATTTAATTTATTGATTATTTCTCTCGTTCTTGCAAAAACAATCTTATTAAGTAAATTCTGTGTGGTATATTCATAATGATCTCCTACCAAGCTTAAATAATCTACTTTTTTTACTATTTTTGTGTCCTGCAAACATACTGCATGTTCTTCTAATAATCTTAAGGCTTCATTTTCTGAAGTTTTTAATACATGCATAATATCTTTTAAAACATATTCTAATCCGACTTCAAAGTCTAAATAAAATTTTGGAATACCATCTTTAAAAATAAGCATTCTTGCTTTAGAATGACCAAGGTCTATAATTCCAACTCCAAGATTTCTATCTGACGTGTTTGTAACGCCGTAAGCTGAAGCAAGTGTTGAGTCGTATATTGGAATTTCTCCTTCAATTAAATTTTTTATTGTATTTCTAATTGGAGCAAAAGAATTTTCTGGAACCCATACAACATTTATAACTGCATTTAAACTATAATTTGATACAAATGCAACAGGATTTTTTACCTTTTTGTCATCAACTTCAAAATTCACAAATTTAATATCTAAAACTTCCTTATTTAATTCTGAATATTTTTGTTGAATGTTGGATTTTATTTTTTCTAAATCGCTTTCTGTAATTTCTTTAGGTTCAGAAAATTCCAATGTATAACTTTCTCTTGAAATTTTTAATTCATTGGTAGCATATGATAAAACTATATCTATTTCTTTAGCTTTGCTATTTTCCCCTTCTAATGTAAATATTACATTTTCAATTTTCCTTCTTAATGCTTTAACATCCTGAATTTGTCCTTTTATAATTCCTTCTGCTCTTTCTAATGCTTTTGATATAAGTTGATATTTCCCTTTATTTTCTTCTAATGCTATTCCTTTGATGAAGTAATTCCCAACATCAATTGCATAAATAACCTTTTTGGCCATTTTATCCCTCCTAATAAATGCTAATTAAACTACCTCCAGAGAGAAGAAAATAATTCCCCGGTTCTTTTTTTATTAATTTTGTTATCGTATTATCAAAATGATTCAAAACATCTTTCCATGAATTAAAGAATAGTTTATAACCGATATTAATATAAATAATTTTTTTTTCAAAGTTAATTTTTGAAATATAACTTAATTGTTCTATAGATAATTTTGCAAGATCATCTTTATAAATAAAATAATCATTGAAATCTATAATTGGATAACCAACAATTGGTACATCTGAAATTTTAAAAATTATTTCATCTTTATTTAAAAGAAGATATCTGCTATTAAATTCTACCACACATATAGGCTGTTGTATTACGAATAAGTTTCTAATATCTTTGTTTTTTGTAACGAAAAATTGGAAAATCATATAAAAAATTATGAATATATACATCATAATTAGTACAAATAATACGTTACGAGCTGTGTTCATATTAAATATCTAACTCCTTGATTTTTAAAGCGTGTTCTTCTATAAACTCTCTTCTGGCTGATGGATCATTTCCCATTAATATCTCTAAAATTTCTTCTGTTTCAATAAGATCATCTATATTTATTTTTATTAATTTTCTTTTTTGAGGATCCATTGTTGTGTCCCATAATTGATCAGAATTCATTTCTCCAAGACCTTTATATCTTTGAAGTAAATATTTTGGATATTCATTTTTTAACTTTTCTAATTCTTCATCGCTATACAAATATGTTTCAAATTTTCCTGCTTTGAATTTATATAGAGGAGGTTGTGCAGCATATATTCTACCTTCTTTAATAAGTTCAGGCATAAATCTAAAAAATAAAGCTAATAAGAGAGTTCTTATATGCGCTCCATCAACATCAGCATCAGTCATAATAATGATTTTACCATATCTTAATTTTTTAATGTTGAAATTGTCGCCAATTCCTGTCCCTATAGCTGATATTATATTTGAAACCTGTTCATTTTTCATTAATCTTTCAATATCATGTTTCTCAACATTGATAATCTTTCCTCTTAATGGAAGAATTGCCTGGAAATTTCTATCTCTTGCCGTTTTAGCATTTCCACCAGCAGAATTACCTTCTACGATGAATAACTCCGTTTCGTCCAGATTAGTTGAAGTACAATCCGCTAATTTTCCTGGTAAAGGTGAGTTTTCAAAGATAGATTTTCTTTTAACCTTATCTCTAGCCTTTTTCGCATTTATACGTGCTCTTGCAGCTTCTTTAATACGTTCAAAAATCATTTTTGTATCTTTAGGATGTGAATCCAAAAACTTTATTAAATATTCGGATAAAATTTCATTTACTGCAATTCTCACTTCTTTACTACCTAATTTAGCTTTTGTCTGACCTTCAAATATAGGATCTGGTAATTTAATACTTAATATAGCAATTAAACCTTCCCTTACATCTTCTCCGGTAAAGTTGTCTTCTTTTTCTTTTAAAAAACCATTTTTTCTGGCATATTCATTTATCAATCTGGTTAAAGTAGCCTTAAATGCTGACTCATGTTCTCCGCCTTCAATTGTTCTGATATTGTTTACGTAACTATATATATGTGGAAAATCATTACGTGTGTACATCATTGAAAACTCAACAATGATATCGGAGAAACCTTTACCTCTCGGATTTTTAACACTCCCTGTTCCAAAAATAGGGTTTTCGTGAATAGGTGTTTTTTTATTTTTTTTAACTAAAAATTCTAAAAATTCAGATATACCTCTTTCATATTTGAAGATACTTTTTTTATTTCTTTTTTCATCAATAAATTCAATTTCAAGTCCTGGATTCAAAAACGCCAATTCCCTTAATCTATTTTCAACAATTTGCCCTTCTACTTCAATATCGCCATTTTCAAATATTTCAGAATCGGGCTTAAATTTAATATGAGTTCCTGTTTTATTAGTTTCACTTAATATTTCTACCTCAGTTACCTTATTTCCTCTTGAATATTTTTGATAATAAATTTTTCCATTTCTATGAACCCAAACCTCAAGAAATTCAGATAAAGCATTTACTACAGAGGCACCAACTCCGTGCAATCCACCACTTATTTTATAGGTTGCATTATCGAATTTTCCTCCAGCGTGTAAAGTTGTAAATACAACTTCAAGAGTATCTTTTTTTTCTGTAGGATGAGGCCCGACCGGAATACCTCTTCCATTATCAATAACTTCTATTGTATTATCATCATTTATTTTTACGATTATTTTTGTACAAAATCCGCTCATATATTCATCGACACTATTATCAACAATTTCATATACTAAATGGTTTAATCCAGGTTTTCCAATGGAACCTATATACATACCAGGTCTTTTTCTTACTGGTTCTAAACCTTTTAAAACTTTTATATTATCTTGAGAATATTTATTCATTGATTAACACCTCCGGAAAATTTCAAATTTTTTATTTTATCCTGTTCAAGTATATTATTAATATCTTCTAAAATTTTTTTCTTTTTAAAGATAATTTCCTGTTTAATATAATTATTATCAACATACAAAAAAAGTGTGGAGGTTTTTAGATCCACATTAACTACCTCCACTGAGGTTAAACCATGTTTTTCAAAAACTTTTTGTACGATAAGTTTTAAATCTTTTATTAATAAAACTTTTTTTAGTATATTGTTTTTTTTACTTAATTCTTTAAATAATTCATTGAAATCTTTCATTTTCATTCCCAATAATTATTATTACTGATAATAAAATCATTCCAATAATTAATAAGTGTTTCGGTAGTTATTCCAGGAGCGTTAAAAGTAAAATTAGGAACAATTCTTCTAACAGGAATAATACCTACACTTGTATGAGTTAAAAAAACTTCATCAGCTGATAGTAATTCCCATACTTCAATATTTCTTTCTTCAAAATCCATATTAAAGCTTTCTATTAAATCTAAAACTATCTTTCTTGTTACACCCGGCAATATTCCAGAAGATATTGGGGGAGTGGTTATAACTCCGGCGGTAACTATAAAAATATTTGATTTTGTTCCTTCAGTTACATATCCAAATTCATTCAATACAATGGAATCATAATATGCATTATATTTTTGCCTTAGATAAAGACTATAACCATTTAAGTTTGTTTTAACATAATAAGGAATAACAGGGTTTTTTGGTTTTCTTTCACGAGAAATAGTTAATACAACACCACTTTCTCTTAAATCATCTATTTCAATTATAGGTTCTATGAATGCATAAAAAGATTTTTTCCGTGATGTATATTTATTTACTAATACTTTTATTCGAACATCACTTTTGCAATTTATTTTTTTTATACCATCATTTAATATATTTTTTAATTTATCATATTCAGGAATTTCCAGACCAAGAAACATAGCAGATTTTTTCAATCTTTCAAAATGGAATTTAAGAGCAAATGTATTTTTATTGTAAGTTCGTAATGTTTCATATGTTGAATACCCGTTAAAAAGTTCGAAATCCTCATTCATATAATTTTCTTTTTCAATCCATTTTTCTGAATCATAAAACATGAGAAATCACTCCAGTATTATTAATATTTTTTATTTTAACATCGTAAAATTCATTATTATTTAAAATATTATTTATTTTATGATAAACATAAAATTCATCATATCCATAACTAAAACTATTTTTTTTATCAACTTTTTCAATTAACACAGTTACTTTTCTATTTTTTAAATGCTCCAGATATTTTTTAGATGAATTTTGTATATACTTTTGTAATATTTTCATTCGCTCTTTTTTTATATTTCCAGGAATTTGTTCCTTCATTCGAGCAGCTTTTGTATTAGGTCTATTTGAATACCTAAAAGCATGAATGCGAGAAAAATTATATTTTTCTAAAAAATTAATTAACCTTTGAAAATCATTATCACTTTCTCCAGGAAACCCTACTATTAAATCTGCAGATATCGAAAAAAATGAATTTATAGAATATATTTTATCAAATAACATATGTAAATATTTTTCATTATATTTTCTACCCATATTTTTTAGAATATTATCAGAAATGTGTTGAAGTGATAGATGAATATGTTTTTCGAAAATACTGCTATCATTCAGTAATCTAATAATCTCTTCATCAATAAAATCAGGATATAAAGAACTTATTCTAAATCTAATATTTTTTTCTCTATATTTTTTATTTATATCAAAAATTAATTTTTTTAAATTATAATCTGTACTATAACCAAAATAAGATAAATTAATGCCTGTAAATATAATTTCCTTTATATTTTGAGATAATATATTATCAATACTTTCAAAAATTTGCTCTTTTTCTACACTTCTTATTTTATTTCCTCTGGCAAATATAATTCTACAATATGAACAAAATTCAAGACACCCTTCTTCAATTGGAAGAAAATATCTCGAATATGAATTATAAGGTTTAGAAGGTATAAATACTTCTTCCTTTTTCTTATTCCAATAATTTTTATCGACAAAAACACCTTCTTTATCAATATACTGCTCAATATATTTTTTTTCTAAGTTGCCAAGGATTAAATCTGCTCCAGCTTTTTTTAATTCTTCGACATTAGTATGAGCATAACATCCAACCACAATTATTTTTTTAGACATATCTTTCCTTTTTATGCTTCTAATTAACTGTTTTATTTTTCGTTCAGCTTCTGATGTAACAGTACATGAATTTATTAAAATATAATCACAATTATCCTTTTTATTATCGTAAATTACTTTGAAATTTAATTGTTTTAGCTTTTCACCGATAAATTCACTTTCAGCTTGATTTAATTTACATCCATAAGTAATAATATCTATTTTTTTCATTTCCACGATTCTTCCAAAATCCCCTTTGCTGCAAGACTTAATAATTTTATTCTTCTGACTATTCCAACTAATCTATTATCATAATCAACAACAGGAACTATTTTTAAGCTATTTTTTATTATTACATCTGCAACATGTAAAGCTGTATCATCGTAATAGACTTTTGTTGGACTTTTATCCATAATTTCCGATACAGGTTTATGCAAAATATTACTTAAACCTTTAATAAATTGTTGTGAATCAGGTATAAATGATGTGGACTGCATTAAAGACAGATATCCTGGAATAGATGCTTTTATTACCATGGATTCACTTAATAGTCCCACAAGATGAAATTCTTCATCTACAACAGGTAAAGCGGAATAACCATGTCTTTCGCATAATGTTATAAATCTTTCAATAGTCACATCTATCATTAAAGATGTCACATCTTTTAACATTATATCTTCTACCCTCATCATTTCACCTTCTTTGTTTCAAAATAATTAAAGTATCTATGTATTTCATCTATATTTTCAATATATTTTTCCACATGATGTACCTTTGCAATAGCCGTTGCCATACCAAACTTTGCAGATTCAAGAAAGTTTTTTCCATTTTTTAGAATATAATATATTATTCCAGTCATAAATGAATCACCAACGCCGAATAAATGAGATCTATCAATTGTTTCATTTACTTTAAAAAGCCATATTCCATCATTTGTTGCTATGATATCTCCTTCAACATGATAGCTTAAAACAGCTAATTTAGCTCCATGTTTAATTATATCTTCTGCTGCATAAATATAATCTTCTATATCCTTTAACTCATTATCAAAATATTTTTTTTCCTTTCTTAAATCAATCCTTACAACTTCAGGACATGCATTTTTAACAGCAATATTAAAATGCCTACCATTTGCTTCCATGTAAGTTGTTATATTTCTTTCGTGAGCTAAAGAGAACATTTTTGCATATATATCGTCTGGTGTATTTGGTGGAACGCTACCAGAAATCAAAACGTGATCTACCAGAGATAAAGAATTTATGTATCTTTGCATAAAATGTTCAATGTCTGCATCAGTTAATTTTGGTCCACTGGAATTAATTTGAGTAATTGTATGATTTTTTAAATCCAAAATCGCTATATTTTCACGAGTTTCTTCCTCTACAAAAATGAAATTAGCTGTAATATTTCTGTCTTCCAAAAGTTTTTCTAAAAAAACTCTTCCAACAAAACCACCTAAAAAACCTAAAGCCATATTTTCAATTCCTAATTTACTAAGCATTTTTGATACATTTACACCTTTTCCGCCAGGTTCCATGAGAGCATTTGAAGGATTTGAAATTCTAAACATTTCTCCACTTTTAAAATTTTCTATTATAATTTCTCTATCAAGAGATGGGTTTAAGGTTACTGTCATTACATCCATATTCGAGCCCCCTAATAATAAATTATTTTTCACTATAATTATACCACAAATCATTTAATTATATATAAATTTCAATTTAATTCGTTTCTCTAAATAATTACCGTGTCCGAAAATAAAGTATGGAAACTTGAAAATTGCATAGACGAAGAATTGGATGAATCTGCTTATAGCGCATTTTGGATGGTTAAATCCTTCATTTTATTTTTGTATAAATTGAATAATGGCTTTTAAATATTTTATTTTGAAAATATATGAGGAAATAAAGTAAATAAGAACTCCAGCAAAAACTAAAAAAATTGTATATAAATTAGAAGAGTGAATATTTTTTAGAATAAATAAACTTAAAATCATAATAATTGTCGAAATAATAATTTTAAAAATTTCTATATAATCAATTTTATTAAAATGAATAAAAAATTCCCAACCTAAAATCAGCATACCAACAAATCCTGAAATACTCGTAGCCAGTCCGATACCAGCAACACCCATATATTTTGCTAGAATAATATCTAGAATAATATTTATAAAAACCATAATAAATGAAATTCTGGTAGGTTTTTTTGTATTTAATTTTGAATAATAATTTCTAACTAAAATTCCGTGGATAGAATAAAATATTATTCCTATTGAATATGTTATTAGTGTAAAAGCAGTTATTATAGTATCTTTTTCTGTGAATGTACCACGCTGATAAATTAATTTTATAATATCGTTGCTTAAAAAAATCAAACCAAATGAAGCAGGAATAGTTAAAAACAGAGAAATTAATATGGCTTCTTTAAATTCAAATATGAATTTTTCTTTTTGTTTATTATGCGATAATTTGGACAATCTGGGTAAAATTACATTTGCGATACTAACCGAAAAAATTGCCAGAGGTAATTGGTATAATCTTAAAGCGTATTGTATAGTTGCAACACTTCCCTCGCCTGTCCATGTTGCTATGTTAGTATCAACAATACTGTTGATATGGGATATTGCAACTCCAAAAAAAGCAGGAATAAACATATTCATAATTTCATTAACATAATCTTTTTTTAAAGCAAAATAATAGTGAAAGAGCTTTTTCTTTTTTATATAAATAAATAAAAAAAGCAGTTGAAAAAACCCGCCTAAAAAAAAGCCAATAGTTGGTCCATAAATCTTTACTGAAAAATACGAAGAAAAAATTATACCCAATATGGTAAAAATATTTGTAATAGCTGGTGAAACAGCAGAAATAAAAAAATTATTTTCATTATACAATATTCCAGAAAATATTGACCATATAGAAATGAAAGTAATAAAAGGAAAAGTTATTTTTATAAGATTTGAAGATAATGATATATATTCAACATTCATACCGCTACCAAGAATTTTTACAAAAGATTGTGAGAAAAAAAGAACGAGAATATACAATGATACTGTAATAATAAGTAAAAGATTAATAGCAGTACTTGCAAAGATGTCTGCGTCTTTTCCTTTTTTTCTTGAATATAAAGGAATGAATACAGTTGAAAATGCTCCTTCTGCAAAAATTCTTCTTAAGAAAAATGGTAATAAAATAGCAATTATATAGGCATCATATTCGCCACTTCTACCAAAATAATATGCAAACAACATATCTCTAAATAATCCTAAAAATCTGCTAACCATAGTAGCCGAAGCAAATATCGCAGTAAATTTCATTATATCAGACATAATTCATCCTCCAATATTAAAAAAGCCCATACGGGCTTTTAGATAGTTTCAACCATTATACACTTATAAAATAAATATTCCACTTCAGAATCATTTAATGACTCAAGATATTTTTTTATTTCTTCTGATTCAGCTCCAGGTTGATACCAAAATTTTTTAAACCCGTGTTTATATGCTTCTTTTGTGATTTCTAAACCAATTTTTGGGGGAACTACAAAATTCAAAATGTCTACATTTGGTAAATCTTTTACACTTTTATAAGTTTTAATACCCTCGATTTGTTCATAATTTGGTGTTACTGGTAAAACCTCATATCCTTTTGAAATTAAATCTTTTAAAATTTTATAGCCATATTTAGATTTATTTGTGGTTGCACCAATCAAAGCAACTTTCCTAATTTTTTTCATATCAAACATTTTATCCCTCCATTCTAAATCATATTAATGAAATAATATAATAATGGTACAGTCAATATTGATAATAATGTGCTCACAAAAACCAGCAAATTACCAAGTGCAGGATTTATTTTTAATTCTTCTGTTATAAAAGAAACATTCATACCAACAGGCATTCCAACTTCAATAACAAAAACACCAGCTAATATGGGATCCAAATTCATAAATTTAACCAGAAAAACAGCGATTGTTGGAAAAATAACTAATTTGAAAATAGTAGTTAATATAGTATCATATAAATCATAAATTTTAATCTTAATTCTTGATAAAGAAACACCAATATTAATCAGAATAATAACAATACTGGCATCTTTTATCATTTCTATAGGCCGTGATAAAAAAAATGGTAAATTATTCCAATACAAACCATTTGCTCCCAAAACCCATCCTATTAAAAACCCCCATAACATAGGAAGTTTTAGCATATTTGTTAAACCTTTGCGAATATTTCCTGTTAATATTATTATACCAATAGAAAAAGATAGTAAGGTCATAACTATAACATAAATAACAGCTTTAGATATATATTCTTCACCAAATAAAGCTTCAACTACAGGGTATCCTAAATATCCACCATTAGAAAACATTAATGCAAAAGAAATGATACCTTTTTCAGCTTTTATTAAATTAAATTTTTTTAAAATAAAAGGAATTAAAATTGATAAAACAAATATTACTAAATATCCCATAAAATATGATTTTAATTCTTTAAATAAAGGGGGATGAGAGTTAATCGCGGTAAATGCCAGCACATTTCCAGCAATCCATATAGTTATTTTATTTAATATAGTATTATCCAGATCAAAAAAAGCCTTTCCAAAAATATATCCCAATAAAATTATTAAAAACAAAGGCAAAATTTTAAATAGGGTTAAAAGAAAAAGCAAACTAAATCACCTCGCAGATTTTAAAGCATAAACCTCTGTTCCAATTCCGGTTAAAAAGTCTAATAGTTCAACATCTTGATTAAAAAGTCTGATACAACCATGAGATATTCTTTTTCCAATTTCCCATGGTTTAGTAGTTCCGTGAATTCCATATTGTTCTTTGGACAATTGCAACCAACGGCTACCAACTCCATTAATGATTGAGCCAGGTTTTATGTATTCTCCATACCAGTATAAAGCGGGTTCTTTTTCTTTATACATTATTCTATAATAGCCTGGAGGTGTAGCATCACTTCTTCCAACTGCAGCCGGAAAAGTTAAAACTTTTTTTCCTAAATAATATAGATTAAGAATAGATTTATCAAGGTCTATAGTAATAATTAAAGGGCTTTCTCCAAATTTTAATTTTCCTATTTTTAGTAATTGTCCCGGATATATGGTTTTTGGATCAGAAATGTTATTATATAATATAATTTCACCAGGTTTAACATTAAATTTTCTGGCAATTTTATATATTGAATCTCCCTTTTTTACTAAATAATTATCAATAAATCGAACTTTATACGAGGCACCCTTTATATTTGAAGATGCATAAAACCATCCTTTTTTAAAAAATCTAATTGTTTTTTTTCTTTCAATCATATATTTATTTAAATAAGTAATATTAATTTCATGAAATCCATCTTCAAGTTTTTCTGGAAGATAATATAAATTATTTTCGCTATTATAAATTTTTATTTTCCTATCAATAAAAACATTTTTTATTTTAAAGTTTCTATTAGAATTGTTTACTAAAACACCTTTCCAACCATCAAGTGTTTCAATAGTAGAAACTTCTAAATTTATTTCTTCGAAAAATTCTCTTAAATCAAGGAAATTATTAATAATAATCTTTTTCCTTCCTGACAAAGAATCATATTCTATTTCTAAAGTTAAAATATCATTTTTACTAAAATCATTAATATTTACTCTTATATCGATATACGTTGGACTATAATTATAATCTGGTCTTACTCTAAACCCAGTATCAAACAAAAAGATTTTAGGATTTATTATCCTTTCTTCTGTAATTAATCTAAAATAAATAATATTATTCTGAAATTTTAAAAAAGTTATATTAGCTTTTGCCATTATAATTATCGGAAATATAATCAATAATCCTAAAAGCAATATATTTTTTAGAATTTTTTTCAACATGGGTAACATCTCCCATTTTATTTATTATGTAAATTTCATTTAATTCAGAATCAAATCCTATCTCTTTTTTTGAAATATCATTGGCTACGATTAAGTCACAATTTTTCTCTATTAATTTTTTCTTTGCATAATCAATTAAATTATTTGATTCAGCAGCAAAACCTACTAAAAACTGATTTTTGTTTTTTATCTTCCCCAATTCTTTTAAAATATCCGGATTTTTGATTAACTCAAGAGAAAAATTGGAAAGGTCTTTTTTTATTTTTTCTTTAGAATAATTCATCACTTTAAAATCAGAAACTGCTGCTGCCATGATAATAATATCAAAATCTTTATACAATTTCATAACTTCATTTTTCATTTCAAAAGCTGTATTTACTTTAATAAATTTTTTCAATATATATGGTGGTTTAATATGTGTTGGACCAGAAATTAATGTGACTTCAGCACCTCTATACGAAAAAGCTCTTGCTAACTCATATCCCATTTTCCCGCTGGATTTGTTGGTAATATTTCGAACAGGATCTATAGATTCAATTGTTGGTCCCGCCGTTATTAATACATTTTTTCCCTTCATATCTTTTTTTGTTAATGAATATTCTAAAAATTCTAATATCATATTATTTTCCGGATATCTCCCTTTTCCAATTTCTCCACAGGCCAGATGTCCAACTTCTGGTTCAACAATCAACCATCCATCGTTTTTTAAAGTTTCTAAATTTCTTTTTAATGCTGGGGATTCATACATTCTTGTATTCATTGTTGGAACAAGTATTTTAGCTTTTTTTCTAAAAGCCAGAGCTATCAAAGATAAAAGATCATCTGCAAAACCATTGGCAATTTTGGCTATTATATTAGCAGTAGCTGGAGCAATGATTAATGCATCAGCATTCATTGAAAGTTGAGTATGAGGTATCCAGCCATTATTTACATCATTCAAATCTGTATAAACGGGACAGTTTCCAACAGCTGAAAATACAACAGGAGATACTAATTTTTTTGCATTTTCTGTTAAAACAACACTCAGATTAGCGTTTGATTTTCTCAATTTAGAAGATAAATCTACAGCTTTATAAATTGCAATTCCGCTACTAACACCTAAAATAATATTTTTATTTTCTAAAATGTTCATATATAAACACCTCTGCTTTTTTAAAACGCGATAAAGTTTTTTCTTTACCTAAAATTGCTATAGATTCAAATAAGCCTGGTGTGACTAACTTTCCTAAAACAATGCCTCGTATAGTTTGAAATGTATTCTTTTTAGAAGTTATTTTTAAATCTGCAATATTTCTGATAACATTTTCAACATTTTCAACTGTATACTCTTCTAAATTTTCAAATTTTTCCTGTGATATTTTTATTAAATCAATTGCCCAATCTTTTTTCAAAAACTTATCGAGAAACTTATCTTCATAATAAAAATCATCAATAAAGAAATTATATGAAAAATCTTTTAACTGCTTTAAAGTATTAACTTTCTCCCTGCAAATCGATAAAACATTTAAAGAATATTCTTTATCTTCTTCGATTTTATTCTTTAAAGAAAAATCTTTTTGATAATCTAGCCATTCAATAAATTCAAAGTATAGACTTTCAATTTTTTTCATTCGCAAATGTTTTCCACACATCCATTCTAACTTTTCATAATCAAATACTACACCTTTATTTGAAATTTTTTGTGGAGTAAATAATGAAACTTTATCTTTAAAATTAAAAATTTCTTCTTCTACAGTCCATCCTAACAAAGCGAGATAATTCATTAAAGCATCACTTAATATACCTTCATTTCTGAAGTATTCAACAGTAGTACCGCCATGTCTTTTGCTTAAAGGTTTTTTATCATTACCAAGAATCAAAGGAATATGCATAAATTCTGGTACTTTCCATCCAAAAGCTTTATATAACATTATTTGTTTTTGAGTATTAGAGATATGATCCTCACCTCTAATAACATGGGTAATATTCATAAAGTGATCATCTATTACAACAGTGAAATTGTATACAGGAATACCATTAGAACGCAAAATTATAAAATCATCTAATAAATCATTTCTGAACTTTATATTCCCTTTCAATAAATCATTGAATTCAGTAAAACCTTTCTTATTAACTTTAAATTTAACAACAATACTATATTCTTTATAATTTTCCGGATAGGTATTTGAAACAAAAAATTCTTCATTATCATTATTATAAACAGCATAGTATGCCATATTTTTTTCAATTAATAAATTAATATATTTTCTGTATAATTCTAATCTTTCACTCTGCCTATACGGACCATAATTTCCATTAATATCCGGACCTTCATCCCAGTTTAAGTTACACCATTTTAAGGCCTCTATTATATTATCTTCAAACTCTTTTTTTGATCTTTCAGTATCTGTATCTTCTATTCTTAAAACAAACTTACCGTTATTTTTTCTAGCAAAAAGCCAGTTAAACAAAGCAGTTCTAACACCACCAACATGTAAATTCCCGGTGGGGCTTGGTGCAAATCTCAATCTAATCATAATATTCCTCCTGTAATTTTTTTAATAGTTCTTCCAGTTTGTTTAAATCATTAACAATATAAACTTCTGACAATCTTCTATTATCAAGATATTTTCCATCAATAAGAATTTTTTGAATTCTATCAGTCCATCCACCAGTACCACTTAATAAAATTACAGGTTTTCTATTTGCATATGCTCCTAAAATCTTTATACCAGTTCCAATTTCACCACCAATACTAATAATAACATCAACACTTTTAACCAACACATAAGACCTCATAGAAAAGTCAAGGCCTGTTTTTATTGAAATATCAAGATAATCATTTCCATTAATTTCCCAAGGTAATATTCCAACAGTTTTTCCTCCATGCTCCTTAACAGATTTGGAAATTAATTCCATAACACCATCTCTGCCACCGCTAAATAATGTCCAATTATTTTTAGATATAATTTTACCTAATTCAAATATAATGTTTTGAAGTGCTTTAATTGGTTCTTTTTCTGGATCTCCAGAATAACCTATAACGCCTATATTCATAAATTCACCAGCCTAAGTAATTTTCTATTACAAGTTTATTATTTAAAACAGTTTCTGGTTCTCCAAAAGCTATAACATTACCTTTATGCAAAACATATAAAATATCAACGACTTCAGCAATTTCGTCAACATTATGATCTGTCACTATAACTCCGAGATTTTTTTTAGATAAAGATTTTATAATTTTTTGTATATCTTTTACAGTTATTGGATCAATTCCTACAAATGGTTCATCAAGCAAAATAAATTTTGGATTTGTTAAAAGCGTTCTGGCAAATTCTAATCTTCTTTTTTCTCCACCAGAAAGTGAATCAGCGATTTGATTTTTTAAGTCAAAAATACCAAATTCCATTAAAATATTTTCAATAATCATATGTTTGTTTTCTATATTTAGCATTGTTGCTATTAATTCCATATTATCCCAAACGGTTAAATTTCTAAAAACAGAAGGTTCCTGTGGAAGATATGCTATCCCTTTTTTAGCTCTAACATGAACTGGCAAATGAGTAATCTTTTCATTGTCGAGAAAAATATCTCCGCTTTTAGGAACCACTATTCCCAAAATTGATTTAAATAATGTCGACTTGCCAGCACCGTTAGGACCTAAAATCCCAACTATTTTTCCAGTGCTGGCTTCAAAATCGACATTATTTAATACAATCTTTCTTCCATATTTTTTTGTAATCTTTTTACATATCAAATTATACATATTATTTTTTTAACATTTCGATTATTTGTTGCGTAATGTCTACTAATTCATCTGCATATAAAACCGATGGTTCATAAAGTACCAGATTATAGCCATTATCTTTGGCATAACTGATAATTTTTGTTTTTATTTCATCCAGAATTTCATTTGTTTTTTTGGTATATTCGTCCTGAATAGCTTTTTGATATTCTGAAACTCTTGTTTGTAATTCTTTTTGTTTTTGAACTAAAGTTTCCTGTGAAGCTCCAGAATTTTTGAGATTTTCAAAATCCTGTTGCAATTTGTTTATTTTGTTCTGATAATATTGAAGATCGTTTTTATATTTTTCCTGTAGGTCAACCCATTTATAATAATTTTGTGTAACCTTTTCCATTTGAACAAATGCAATCTTTAAGTTTTTCCCTGTTTCCTTTGAACCTTCAGATATCCCTATTTTAGGAATAAATAAAAATGCCATTAAAACAATTACTACAATAAAATATTTTGAAAAATGCTTCACCAAAAAACACCTCCTGAAATGTATTCTTGTTATATTATATCATTAATTTCTATTTTTTTAAAAAATTTTTCATAACTATTTTGTTTTGCTTTTCTTAATTTATAATACATATTTTTGAATAATTAATGGATTTTTATTTAACATAATAGTGGTATTATAATAATACCCCTATCCTCCTTAAAATAAACTAAGGAATTTGCGGAGCTATAAGCTCCGTTTTTTTTATTCTTAACCTTTCCGAATATATTTAAAAATTTTTATTAAAATAATATCTAAAGATAACTTAATTTTTTCAACAAGAAAAAAGAATCATAAAAAAGCCCCTTTTGGGGCTTTTTTATGATTTTAAAATATTTTTCCTTTATATAAAGGGAATTTTTCACATAATTCTTTAACTTTGAATTTAATCGATTCTTTAAATTCATCATCCAGACTACCATCTTCGTCTTTTATATTTATAATAACCTCATTGATTAATTGAGCAATAATTTTCATTTCACTTTCTTTCATTCCTCTTGTTGTAACAGCAGGGGTTCCTATTCTGATTCCACTTGTAACAAATGGTGATCTTGTTTCTTTTGGTATAGTATTTTTATTAACAGTAATACCAGAAGCTTCTAAAGCTTTTTCAGCAGCTTTACCCGTTACATTTTTTTCTGTTAAATCAACTAAGAAAAGGTGTGAATCTGTGCCCCCAGAAACTATTCTGAACCCTAACTTTTCCATTTCTTCTGCTAATTTTTTTGCATTTTTAACAACTTGAGCTTGATATTCTTTAAATTCTGGAGATAGAGCTTCTTTGAAAGCTACAGCTTTTGCAGCAATAACATGCATTAAAGGTCCACCTTGAATCCCTGGAAATATGCTTTTATTGATTAATTTATATATTTCTTTATCATTAGTTAAAATCATACCTCCACGAGGACCTCTTAATGTTTTGTGTGTAGTAGTAGTAACAACGTGTGCATATTCCAAAGGATTGGGATATAAACCAGCAGCAACTAAACCTGCAAAATGTGACATATCAACAACTAAATAAGCTCCTACTTTATTTGCAATATCTCTAAATCTCTTAAAATCAATAATCCTCGCATACGCACTTCCACCAGCTACTATAATTTTCGGATTATGTTCAATAGCTAGCTTTTCAACCTCATCATAATCGATAACCTCTGTTTCTTCGTTAACTCCATACTGTACTACATTGAATATTTTACCAGAAAAGTTAACAGAAGCTCCATGTGTCAAATGACCACCATGACTTAACGACATTCCCATTAATGTTTCTCCTGTTTCCATTAACGCTAAATAAACACCCATATTTGCCTGAGAACCTGAATGTGGTTGAACATTAGCATATTTTGCCCCAAATAATTCTTTAGCCCTTTTTCTTGCTAAAGATTCAGCTTCGTCAACAAATTCACAACCACCATAATATCTTTTTTTAGGATAACCTTCTGCATATTTATTTGTTAATACACTCCCCATTGCTTCCATTACAGCCTGAGATGCAAAATTTTCTGAAGCTATTAATTCTAATCCGAACTCCTGTCTTTTTAATTCTTTCATAACAATATCATAAATTTCAGGATCAACGGTTTTTAAGTTTTCCCACATTTTTATTCCTCCTCTTAAATAAAAATTTCTATACCAATTATACAATATATTATAATGAAAAGCCAACAGCATTATTGAAAAAAATTTCGTGAAAAATTTTTCACACAGCATATAATCACATATAATTCTATATAACCCGATATATACCTCTGTAATCAACTTTGTAAAAATATATTTAAAAGTGTAAAATAAAAATGAGAAAAAAACTAAATTCGGAGGGGTGAAATGTATGAAATTTGAAAGTAAATATTCTGTAACAGTAAACAGAATTAAATCAAACATCATTAGAGAACTGTTGAAAACTGCAACGGCAAAAGGAATTATTTCATTTGGTGGCGGTATTCCAGATCCTGAAACATTTCCAATAGAAAAATTATCTAAAATAGCAAATGATGTAATAATGAATGAATACAAGGTTGCGTTGCAATATGGTTCAACCGAAGGTGATCCTGAATTAATAAAACAGTATATCAGATTATTAAAAAAATACGAAGACATACATTGCTTAAATGAAGAAAATATAATGATTACAACAGGTTCTCAGCAGGCATTGTTTATATTGGGAACAGTATTTTTAGATGAAGATAGTTATTGTGCAGTAAGTAAACCAATTTATTTAGGCGCGGGAAGTGCATTTAATCAGAGAAATCCTAATTATATAAGTATTCCATTAGAAAAAGATGGTATGAATTTAGATATTTTAGAAAGTGAGTTAAAAAAACTTGAAAAAGAAGGAAAGATTGATAAATTTAAATTTGTATATACTGTAAGTAATTTTCACAATCCTGCAGGAATAACCTTGTCATTAGAAAAAAGAAAGAAATTAATAGAATTAGCAGAAAAATATGACTTCATAATTATTGAAGATGATCCATATGGCGCACTAAGATTTGAAGGAGAAAAACTTCCAAGTATTTTTAAATTAAATGAAGGAAAAAGGGTAATATTATTAAATACCTTTAGTAAGGTTTTATCTCCTGGTTTAAGGATTGGTGTAATAATTGCAAATGAAGAATTAATTAAAAAAATGGTCCTTGCAAAACAGGGAATGGATCTTTGTTCATCGACATTAACCCAGAGAATAGCTGCAAGATTTATGGAAAAACACGATTTATTCGAGGAAATTCAACCAACGATAAAATTATATAAAGAAAAGAAGGATAAATTTATGGAAGCATTGGAAAAATATCTGGGTAATATCGAAGGTGTCGAATGGATACATCCTGAAGGTGGATTATTTTCCTGGATAATATTGCCAGAAGGTTTTGATACAATGGAAATGTTTGAGATTGCAAAAGAAAAGAAAATAATATATATTCCTGGGGAAACATTCTATGTAGAAGAACCAGAAAGAAATACAATGAGAGTTTCCTTCTGTCTTCCTTCATTTGAAGAACTTGAAGAAGGAACAAAAAGATTAAGGGAAACTATTGAAGAATATGCAAAGAAAAAAGGAATTACTTTAAAAATAAAATAATTCTATGCGAGGTGGAAAAATGTATCGAATATTAGTAATTAATCCTGGCTCCACATCAACAAAAATAGCTGTATTTGAAGAAAATAAAATAATTGTTTCAGAAGAAGTTACACATTCTACTGAAGAATTAGATAAATATAATAGATTAATGGATCAAATAGAATTAAGAAAAAGTGAAATCGTAGAATTTATAGAAAAGTATGGATATAAAATGACTGATTTTGATGCTATTGCTGCTAGAGGAGGTGTTTTGCCACCACTTGAAAGTGGTACATATAAAGTTAATGAAGAAATGGTTGATTATTTAAAAGATAAAACAAAAATAGAACATGCATCAAATTTAGCCGCAGTAATCGGGTGGGAATTGGCAAATAATGAAATTCCTGTTTTTATAACAGACCCAGTATCAGTAGATGAATTCATACCAGAGTCAAGAATATCTGGTATACCAGAAATAGAAAGAAAAAGTTTATTTCATGCATTAAATATGAAAAGTGTAGCTCGCAAAGCAGCAAATGAATTGAAAAAAAATTATGAAGAATGCAATTTTATTATAGTACATCTTGGTGGAGGTATATCTATAGGTGCTCAAAGAAAAGGTAAAATGATAGATGTTAATAATGCAAATGATGAAGGCCCATTTAGTCCAGAAAGAACTGGAGAATTACCAGTTGGCGATCTAGTTAAAATAGCTTTTTCCAAAAAGTATGATAAAAGAGAATTGAAAAAAAGATATATTGGTAAAGGTGGTTTGGTTGCATATTTAGGTACTAATGATTTGAGAGTAGCAATGAAAAAAGCCGAACATGATGATTATGCTAAAAAAGTGGTTGAAGCTATGGCATATCAAATTTCAAAAGAAATAGGTGGAATGGCAGCAGTCTTAAAAGGGGATGTTGATGCGATAATTATTACCGGCGGAATGGCAAGAAATGAGATTTTTATTGACATGATAAAACAAAGAGTTTCAAAAATAGCTTTAATAATGTTATACCCAGGGTCATTTGAAATGGAAGCTTTAGCTGAAGGTGCTTTAAGAATTTTAAAGTCTGAAGAAAAAGCTAAAGAATGGAAAATGTGAGGTGATAATATGAGAATCAATAAAATAATACAATTAGCACAGAATCTTGAAAATAAAAAAACGGTTGGTGTTGCTGCTGCAGAAGATGACGTTGTATTAAAAGCAGTAAGTAGAGCTGTTAAGGAAAATATATGTAATGTAGTATTATATGGAGATGAAGAGAAAATAAAGGAGATTGCAGAAAATAATGATATAGATATTTCAGAAATGAAAATCATTCATTGCAATACAAACAAAGAAGCAATAGTAAAAACAATAGAGGATGTTTCATCAGGGAAAATTGATTTACCAATGAAAGGTCATATAACTACAGGAGAATTACTATCTGTTTATTTAAAAGAAGAATATGATTTAAGAATAAAAGGAACAATTAATTTAGTTAGCGTATTTGATATTGAGAATTACCATAAATTATTAATTGTAACTGATGCTGGTATGGTAATCGCACCAACATTAGAACAAAAAGTTGATTCTATAAACAATGCAGTAAAGGTCGCAAATGCCCTGAAAATAGAAAATCCTAAAGTTGCTATTGTAGGTGCTCTTGAAAAGGTAAATACAAAAATGCCGGCTACTGTAGATGCTGCTATTATAACTCAGATGAATAGAAGAGGGCAAATTAAAGGTTGTATTGTTGATGGTCCTTTTGCAATGGACAATGCTATATCAAAAGAAGCCGCAGAGCATAAAGGTATAAAAAGCGTGGTTGCAGGAGACGCAGATATTATAATAATGCCAGATATTGAAGCAGGAAATATTTTTTATAAATCTATGGTATTTCTTTCCAAAGCAGGAGTTGCGAGTACGATTTTAGGTGGGAAAAAACCTGTAGTATTGACTTCAAGAGCAGATTCTGATGATGCAAAATTATTATCAATTGCATTATCTGTACTCTTGGCATAGGAGGTAATAATATGTACAAAATATTGGTTATAAATCCTGGCTCCACATCAACTAAATTAGCAATATATGAAGATGAAAATTTAGTTTCCAAAGAAACTGTACGACACACATCTGAAGAATTGTCTCCTTTTAATCATATAGCAGAACAATATGAATTCAGAAAAGAAGTTATAAAAAAGTTTTTAGAAAAAGAAGGTCATCAAATATCTTCATTTTCAGCTATTATAGGTAGAGGTGGTCTTTTAAGGCCTATTCCTGGTGGTGTGTACAAAGTAAATGAACTAATGAAAGAGGAATTAAGAGAAGGAAAGTACGGAGAACACGCTTCCAATTTAGGTGCTTTAATAGCTCATGAATTAGCATCAGAATATGATATTCCATCATATATTGCGGATCCAGTAGTTGTTGATGAAATGGATGAAATTGCAAAATTTTCAGGGCATCCTGATTTTGAAAGAAAATCTATTTTTCACGCTTTGAATCAAAAAGCTGTAGCAAGACTTATAGCTGAAAAAATGAATAAAAAATATGAAGAAATTAATTTAATAGTGGTTCACATGGGTGGTGGAATTTCAATTGGTGCCCATAAAAAAGGGAAAGTTGTTGATGTAAATAATGCACTGGATGGCGACGGCCCTTTTACCCCTGAAAGGTCTGGAACATTACCTATGACACAGATAATCGATTTAGCCTATTCAGATAGTATTACTTTAGATAAAATGAAAAAAAGAATAAAAGGTAAAGGCGGATTGGTAGCTTATTTAGATACAAATGATGCTCTTGAAGTTCAAAAAAGAGTAGAAGATGGTGAAGAATACGCAACATTAATTTATAAAGCTATGGCTTTACAAATTGCAAAATGGATTGGAAAAATGGCAACGGCTTTAAATTTTGAAGTCGATGGAATTATTTTAACTGGCGGATTAGCTTACGATAAAAATAATATGGTTAAGTGGCTTACTGAACACACAGAATTCATAGCTCCTATTTATGTTGTTCCAGGTGGAGATGAAGAAAAGGCTTTAGCTGAGGCTGCATTAAGGGCTTTAAAAGGAATAGAAAAAGTTAAGAGTTATCCTCCAACGGAGGGAAAATATGCTTAATACAGAATATAAATGTCACGTAATTATTGGAATGTTTGGATCTGGAAAAACAGAAATTGCCTTAAATTCTTCTATATATTTAAAAGAAAAATATGAAAATGTTGCAATTGCGGATATTGATGTAATAAGTCCATATTTCAGAACACGAGATGAAATTGACATTTTAGAAAATATGGGAATAAAGGTTATAACTCCTCCGAGAAAATTTATGCATGCTGATTTACCTATAATTCCTCCGCAGGTTGGTGGTTATATAGTAAATCCTGAATTTCAAACAATAATTGATGCCGGTGGAAATGAAGATGGTTCAACGGTAGTTGGATCTTTAAAAAATTTTCTTGATCAAACTAAAACAGCTACATATTTTGTTGTTAATACAAAACGACCTTTTATGAATAACGTTGATGACATTATATATTATATTGAAAGGCTAAGTGTTAAGGCTAGAAGAAAAATAGATTATCTTATTTCAAACTCTAATTTACAGAATGAAACAACAGAAAAAATAATATTAGAAGGGGAAAAACTTTTAGAATCAGTATCTGAAAAGACTGGAATACCTGTAGCATTTACAGTTGTTCCAGAATATTTAAAAGAATTGAATACAAAATATACAAAATTTATATTAAAAAGATTTTTAGATAAAGTATATCAATTATAGTTAAATAGAAGGAGGGATACGATGGAATACAAGAACAAAGTTGAAATTGATCAGGAAAGATGTAAAGGATGTGGTCTTTGTATAGATGCATGTCCAACTGGAACTTTAGGTTTCTCTGAAGGATTTAATGCTAAAGGATATCATCCTGCTGCAGTTTTAAATCCGGAAAAATGTATAGGATGTGGATTCTGTTATCAGATGTGTCCCGATGTATGTATAACAGTTTCAACATTGGAAAAAGCAAAGGCTTAAGGAGGGATATTGAATGGCTGAAAAAGTAATGGTTAAAGGTACAGAAGCAATTGGTGAAGCTGCCATAAGAGCTGGATGTAGATTATACTTTGGATATCCAATAACACCACAAAGTGAATTAACTGAATATATGTCAAGAAGGATGCCGCAGGTAGATGGAGTATTTTTACAAGCCGAAAGTGAAGTTGCTGCAGTGAATATGTTATATGGTGCAGCTGCTACTGGTCATAGAGTTATGACATCAACTTCTTCACCTGGTTACAGTTTAATGCAAGAAGGTGTATCATATATTGCAGGTGCAGAATTACCTGTTGTATTTGTTAATGTTGTTAGAGGAGGGCCTGGTTTAGGAGACATACAACCTGCTCAAAGTGATTACTTCCAGGCAACAAAAGGTGGCGGTCATGGTGATTATAGATTAGTTGTGTATGGACCAGAATCTTTGCAAGAAGCTGTAGAACTAACAGCAAAAGCTTTTGATGTTGCTGATAAATATAGGAATCCAGCCTTAATACTTGCTGATGGTATGTTAGGGCAAATGATGGAACCTGTTGAATTTCCAGATTTCAGAGATTTAAACACATTACCAGATCATAGTTCCTGGGCAATGCAGGGAGCAAAGGGTCGCGAACCTCATAAAATTACATCATTTGATATAAATGAATATGTATTAGAAAAAATGAATTTAAGATATCAAGAAAAATATAAGAAAATCATAGAAAACGAACAAATGTGGGAAGAATATAAAACAGAAGATGCTGAAATAGTAATAGTTGCTTATGGTACAATGGGAAGAATAGCAAAAACAATAGTTGATATGGCAAGAGAAAAAGGTGTAAAAGCTGGATTATTCAGACCTATAACCTTATGGCCTTATCCATATGATGCTTTAGCAAAATTGGCGGATTCAGCAAAATTATTCTTCACAGTAGAAATGAGTATGGGACAAATGGTTGAAGATGTAAAATTAGCAGTTAATGGAAAAAAACCTGTTGAATTTTATGGTAGAACCGGAGGGGTTGTTCCAACACCAAATGAAGTATTAGCAAAATTAATGGAATTGATATAAGAAAGGAGGAAAATTATGTCTTATAAAATAAAGTTTAAAGGTCCTGAATCATTGAGTGGAAAAGAATTCACATATTGTCCAGGTTGTCATCATGGAATAGTTCATAGATTAGTTGCTGAAATTATAGATGAATTAGGAATAAGAGAAAAAACTTTGATGGTAGCTCCTGTTGGTTGTTCGGTTTTCGCATATGAATTTTTTGATGTTGATGGAACAGTTGCACCTCATGGAAGAGCTCCAGCAGTTGCAACTGGAATGAAAAGAGCTATGCCAGAAAATGTTGTCTTTACATATCAAGGTGATGGTGATTTAGCTGCTATAGGTACAGCTGAAATATTACATGCAGCAAACAGAGGAGAAAAAATCACAACAATATTTATTAACAATGCTATTTATGGAATGACTGGTGGTCAAATGGCTCCAACTACATTATTAGGAATGAAAACCACAACTTCGCCATACGGAAGAAGTGCTGAAAATGAAGGTTATCCTTTACATATGGCTGAAATTTTATCAAATTTGCCAGGTGTAGCTTATTTAGCAAGAACAAAAGTTAACAAACCTCAAGATGTTTTAAAAACGAAAAAGATGATAAAAAAAGCATTTTTAGCTCAAATTCAGGGAAAAGGTTTTGGAATGGTTGAAGTGTTATCAACATGTCCAACAAACTGGGGAATTCCTCCAGTTGAATCAAATAAATGGTTAGAAGAAAATTTAGTACCTGAATTTCCATTAGGCGTTTATGTAGATAAGGTGGGTGATGAAAAATGAAACATCATGCATTCATAGCTGCAGGTTTTGGTGGCCAAGGTGTAATGTTATTTGGAAAAATATTATCTTTAGCTGCAATGTATGAAAATTTATATACAACATGGTTACCCTCATATGGTCCGGAAATGAGGGGTGGAACGGCTAATTGTACAGTAGTAGTTTCTGAAAAATACATTGCTTCACCTGTAGTTGATCAACCAACTGAAGTTATTGCATTTAATATTCCTTCAATGTATAAATTCGAAAAATTATTGCCTGAAAATGGTATATTATTGTTAAATTCCTCAGTTATTGATAGAGAACCTGAAAGAAAAGATGTTCAAATATATAAAATCCCTGCTAATGATATCGCTGATGAATTAGGAAATATAAAAGTTCAGAATATGGTTATGTTAGGTGCATATTTAAAAGCAACTAATGCTGTTTCCTTTGAATCTGTAAAAGCTGCATTGGAAAAATCACTAAAAGGAAAAAAAGCAGATTTATTGGATATAAATTTAAAAGCTATAGAAGCAGGCATGAATGCTTTAGTGAAATAACAACAACCCCCGGAAACTTACCGGGGGTTGTTATATAATATCACCTTATTTTTTCCTTTTTCCTTTGCTTCATAAAGAGCTAAATCTGCTTCCTTTATCAATTGATCAATATTTTTATTTCCATTAAACATTGACACTCCCTGACTTACCGTAATTTTAATTTTATGACCATTTATATATACAATATTCTCTTCAATGGCTTTTCGTATTCTCTCACTAACCTTTAAGGAATTTTCTATTGAAATGTTAGATAAAATAATTAAAAATTCTTCTCCACCAAGTCTCCCTATTAAATCATAATATCTGATTTTTTGTCTAATTAATTCAACAGTTTTTCTTAATACCTCGTCACCAGCATCATGACCATATTTATCATTAACACTTTTAAAGTTATCAAAATCCAGCATAATAACAGAAAAAAATTTATTTTCTCTTTTTGA
Organism: Marinitoga sp. 1155; assembly: GCF_001021175.1. Taxonomy (NCBI): domain Bacteria; kingdom Thermotogati; phylum Thermotogota; class Thermotogae; order Petrotogales; family Petrotogaceae; genus Marinitoga; species Marinitoga sp. 1155. The sequence continues at coordinate 205,667 of NZ_AZAX01000001.1, forward strand.
TCTTTCTATTTCTTTCTTTAATAAATCTGTAATTGCTCTTCTATTATATACACCTGTTAGATAATCAATTAGAGATAATCTCTCCAGTTCTTTAATTCTTTTAACCTTTTTTAATCCTAATTCTATTCTATAATTTAATTCTTCAATATCAAAAGGTTTCAAAATAAAATCATCAGCTTTTAATATTTTATTACTTAAATTATCCGTAATCAATATTGTATAATGATTGTTTTGTATAGTTGAAGAAACAAAAATATCTACAGAATCAATTTCTGTATTTTCATCAAAAATTATATATTTATGTTTAAGTTTTTTTAATTCAGGCATATTTAAAATATTTTTTTCAATTGCAATCATATTACTATTATACCATAAAAATCCACATCTGACGATGTGGATTAAGAATTTTTAATCATATTATGTGCAGCGTTTAATTCTTCATAAAGAATCTTTTTTGCATCATCAAACAGTTTAAATATGCTTTTATATTTAATTTCGCAAAAAACAACATTTCCTTCTTTTTCCTTTTTTATGATTCCAGAATTTTCTAAAATTTTAAGGTGTTGAGAAACACTTGACTGAGTTAGTGATAATTCTTCAGAAATATCAATAACATTACATTTTTTTTCATTTAATAATTTTAATATTCTTAACCGTGTAGGGTGTGATAATGCCTTAAATATTTCAGCGACCAATACGCAATCGTCCATAATATTCCTCTCCATCGTTTATAAATTTTTGTTTATACCATAATAAGTATAAAGTATTAACTTTACGATAGTTTCAAAACAAAATTAAAAAATTAGTTTTATTTGATTTCTCTTGCCTCTATAATTCCATGGGCTGTTGCATGTACAATACTTCTCGTATGACCTGAACAATCCCCTATAAATTTAAGATTTTCAAATAAATTGTTATTTAATTTTTTTCCATAAAATTTTACTTCAACACCATATAAAAGATTTTCTTCATCAGCGATACCTGGTATAATTTGATTTAAATTATCTATAAATTCTATTAAAGATATAGATGTTTTACTTGGAAATACTAGGTTCAAATCTCCTAAAACATATTCGTTATTACTTAATGTTGGAAAAACTTTCCATAATTTTTTTGTTCTTTTTCCCTTTTTAAAATCTCCATATGTTTGAAGTATAACTTTATTACCTCCAGCTAAAATATTAGAAAGCTTAGCAATATATGATCCATAACCATTTGGGTCGTTAAATGGTTTAGTAAAAGAGTGCGTTACCAAAATTGCAAAATTAGTATTTGTAGATTTTTGATCGTGTATTGCATGTCCATTCACAGTTATAAAATCTGCATATTTTTCTGTCACAACATACCCAGACGGATTATTACAAAATGTTCTTACTAATTGACCGTTAGATGACTTAAATTTAACTTTAAATTCATATAAAGTTTCATTTAATTCTTTAACTACAATATCTGGTAATTCAAATCTTACACCTAAATCCACTTTTGTGTTAGATAATATTATGTCAGGATATTTTTTCGTTAATGTATCAATTAATTTAAAACCACTACGACCTACTGCAACATAAACCTTATCATAATAGTCTTTTAGTTCAGCTCTAGTTTTTCTATCCATATATTCAATTAATATTTTCTCTTGTACATCAATATTTTTCACAAAAGAATTAAATTTAAAAATAACCCCTTTTTTTATAAATTCATTATGTGCATTTTTAAGAAATGTTTTTAATTTATCTGTACCAATATGGAAAAATTCCGACTCAACTAACTTAAAACCATTAATAAAAAATCTTTTTTGTAATTCTTCGATATTCTCTCTTGATCCAACTTCTGGTTCTGTCTCAGATAACTCAGAATAATAATTCACTATTTCTTTTTGCAACTTTTTATCAAAAAGTATTTCCTCTAAATCTCCTCCCATTTCCGAAGAAACGAACAGTTTTCCATCTGCTCTTATACCGCTGATTGAAGATGAAAAAATGTCTTTATTCATTTCAAAAACTATTACCTCATTTTTGGTTGTATCTACTTCCTTCAAAAAACCTACAGTTGCAGCACCAAAACCAATTACAGCAATTCTCATATATTTCTCTCCTTTCTATTTAAGTTATCAAAAAAAAATAGACTGAAACCTTAAGGTTTCAGCCTACACTCATTTCTTTATAGTATAGTAACATCTTTTTGGAGATTCAATTTTCTCCTCTTTTTTTAATTTTTTTATTGCTTTATCTACTTCTTTTTTATCAATCCCAGCTTTTTCTGCTATTTCTCCAGCTTTTAACGGCTCTTTTGATTCTGATAATACTTTAACAACTAATTCGATTGTATCCACAAAAATCCCTCCTCTTACGAAATTAATTATATATTAAAAATTTTATTTTGTCAATAAAATAAAAATCCTACTTTATATACATTATCTAATTTCTTTAATCCATGTGGCGACAGCTTTGTTATTTCATATGTCAAATCATTTCCAGCTTCATGTTTTCCTTTATGTTCTCCATTTTTCCACAATTTAGAGTGAGATACATCATACACTATTCCATTAACTGCTACATATGCCTTATTTCCGTCTTTTCCATTGAATCTCTTTAATTCATCAAAACTATATATTAATATACCAATTGGAAAAACATTATCTAATTTCTTTAATCCATGTGGCGACAGCTTTGTTATTTCATATGTTAAATCATTTCCTGCCTTATGTTTTCCTTTATGTTCTCCGTTTTTCCACAATTTAGAGTGAGATACATCATACACTATTCCATTAACTGCTACATATGCTTTATTCCCATTTTTTCCGTTGAATTTTTTTAATTCATTATAAGTAAAAGCTAAAATTCCAATATGATGAATATTTTTTAATTTACTCACACCATGAGGTGAAAGTTTTAAAATTTCAAATGTTAGTTCTGATCCAGCGTTATAGCCTTCATGATATCCTTTTTCCCATGGTTTTTCATAGGTAACATCATACACAATTCCGCTAATTGCAACAAAAGACTCTTTGCTATTTTTCCCATTATTTTCTATTAATTTATTATAAGGAATTATTTTATATTTCACTCCAAATTCATCATAATTTAAATCTACTATATTCACATATTCAGCGTATACAACTAAACTTAAAATAACCATCAATACTAATAATACCTTTTTCATTTTATCTCCTCCTATAATAGCCATGGATCAACCAAATGAATAATTAATAAAATAATTAAAGCAATCCCTATATATCTATGCCATTTAATCCATGTATTTTTAAAAATATTTATTTTACCCAATGTATAAATTAAAAACATAAAAATTATACCTATCCATAAAATCAATCCTGTATGTAAATATAAATTTCCATTTAAAGCCAAATAGCCATGCGTTATTCCAACAACAATTAATAATATTCCGGAGATTTTATGATATTTTTTTAATATTTTCATTATAAATAAAATTAATTTTGCTATTTTTGATTGTTTTTCAGTTATAAAATATTTATATATTCTTCTGACAAAAAATAAAGATAAATTAAACCCTAAAAAAAATATATTTAATGTTCCTAAAATTTCTACAAATTCTTCCATAGAATCCTCCTATTTAATCAATCCTAGTCCTTTTAAGAAATTTTTTGCAACTATTTCAGGTTCGTAGCCTTTTACATCAACAAGATAATTGAGTCTAATAATTATATTTTCATTTAAGTATAAAGTTAAAGGTTTTAATATTTCTTTTATTTCAGGGTATTTATTTAAAACTTCTTCCCTGACTAAGATAGCAGGATTATATAATGGGAAAAAGTTTTTATCATCCTTTAATACTACTAAATTATATTTTAATAATTTTGCGTCCGTTGAATAAACCATAGCAACATCGATTTTTTTATTTGCTAATGCCTCATAAGTCAAACCTGCTTCCATTGTTTTTACATACTTTTTTGGGACGTTCATATTATAGGACTTTGCCATTGCAAAAAAGCCATCAGCCCGTTCGTAAAATTCTGGATTTACACCAAAAATAACTTTATTACCTGCATTAACAAACTTTGATAAATCTGATAATGTTCTTATATTATTTTCTTCAGCAAATTTACTTTTCACAGCCATCGCATAAGTATCATTAAAAGGTATCATATTTATCCAAACAATTTTATTTTTTTCATAATCTTCTTTTCCTACTGCTTTAAATAATTCATAAGGATCATAAATGTTCTCTGTATGTTTGAAATATGCCGCCCATGCTGTACCGGTATACTCAGAATAAATATCTATTTGCCCATTTTCAATTGCTGCTCTCAAGGGAAAAGAAGTTAACCCAAATTGTTCATCTACTTTAAATCCTGCATTTTTTAAAAGCAACGAAACCATATTAGCTATTAAATAGCCTTCAGTAAACATCTTTGAACCAACAACAATTGTTTTTGCTGCAAATAAATTAAAGCTTAAAACTAAAATTAACAATACGATAAAAATTTTTTTCATAACAATTCCCCCTTAAAATTCATTTATTAATCCTTTAGAAACAAATTTTTTCTCAAAAAAACCTAAAATTATATCTACGCCTATGGCTAAAATTGAAACTGGTAAAACACCTGCGAAAATCATTGGCGCATTATAATGTGAAAGACCAGTAAAAATAACAACCCCCAAACCTCCACCGCCAATTACTGAAGCAACTGTAGCAGTTGCAATATTTATAACAGCAGAGTTTCTTAATCCTGAAAAGATTGCAGGCAAGGCTATTGGTATCTCCACCTTTTTTAAGGTTTCTTTTTCATCCATTCCCATACCTTTTGCAACTTCAATAATTTTATGATTAATACTTATTAAACCAGACGTAGTGTTAAAAATTATAGGAACCAAACCATACAAAAATAATGCTGTAATAGCTGTTAATTTGCCAATTCCCATAAATAAAAAAATAAGAGCTATAACCGCCACACTCGGTATTGATTGTGTTACTCCTGTTATAGTTAAAGCTAAATTGGTATATTTTTTTCTATTTTGCCTTGTTATAAAAATTCCTATATAAACACCAATAATAGCTGATAATAGCCAAGATAATAGAAATATAATTATATGTTCAAAGGTTCTTTGTACAATAACATCCAGATTATATATTAAATATGAAAATATATACATTTTATTCCTCCGAAAAAATAGAATCGTAATTCAGTACTCCAATTATTTTTCCGTCTTTTAAAACAGGCAGGCAATGGATATTATTTTTAAACATTATATTTAACCCTTCCAATACATTTGAATTATAATCAATGAATTCACACCTTAATTTTTTCTTTTTATTTCTCAAGTCATTTTTTGTTAAAAATCCTTCATATTTATCATTAAATAAAACATAGCAATCTTTATTTAAATCATCTATTTCATTAATATTTCTTATTGTTTTAAAATTATTGTCTATCATTTTATAAGCTTTTACAAATTCTAAAAAATTAAGCTCAGCATTTGAACCAAGTAAATTTTTAACAAAATCATTTTTCGGTTTTTTTATTATATTTATAGTTTTATCGTATTGAACTAAAGCACCATTATTGAGAATGGCTATTTTATCTCCTAATTTAATAGCTTCCCTAATATCATGTGTGACAAAAACAATGGTTTTTTTCAACTTATTTTGAATATTCAAAAAAACATCTTGAAGAATTTCTCTATTTATAGGATCTATAGCCCCAAAAGGTTCATCCATTAAAAGTATTTTTGGATTAGCAGCTAAAGCCCTTGCAACACCAACTCTCTGTCTTTGACCACCTGATAATTCTAATGGATACTTATTAATTACAGACTCATAATCTAAATTTACCAATTCAAGTAATTCTTCGACTCTTTCGTTGATCTTTTCCTTATTCCAATTTAATAATTTAGGAACTACAGCAATATTTTCATAAACTGTATAATGTGGAAATAAACCTATTTCTTGTATCACGTAACCAATACTTCGCCTTAATTGGATTTTATCAATATTATCAATAGATTTTCCGTCAAATAAAATATCTCCAGTTGTTCTTTCAATTAATCTATTAATAAGTTTTAATGTTGTAGTTTTTCCACAACCTGATGGTCCTATTAAAATGGTGATTTCACCATCTTCAACTTTCAAGCTTAAATCTTTAACAACATACTTATTACTATATTTTTTAGAAACATTAATTAATTCTATTGACATTTTATTCCCCCATAAATTACTTTATTTCTAGTTTCAACCCTCTTGGTGTAAGTAAATTTTCAATTTTCAGGAGTAAATAATTTAATCCAATTCCTAAAATAGCCAATAGCATTACTCCAGTAATTATCATTTCATATCTTCCTCTACTTAAACCTGCAAAAATAAAATATCCTAAACCTCCAGCTGCTATATAATAACCAATTGTAGCAACACCTACACCCATAACCACAGAATTTCTAATGCCAGACATTATTATTGGAAGGGATAAGGGGATTTTGATTTTAAATAGAATTTGTAGTTCTGTCATACCCATTCCACGGGCAGATTCAATAATACCTTTATCTAAAGTATGAATTGCAACTAAAGTATTTCTAATCATTGGAAGAAGTGAATAAATTACTAAAGCAATAATAGCAGGAGGTCTTCCTAAGCCTAACTTAAAAGGTGCGAGAAGTATAACCATTATTCCAAATAACGCAGGACTAGGTATTGTCATTAAGATACCTGCAATATACAATACTATTTTAGAAATTTTCTTATGTTTTGAAATAAGTAACCCCAATCCGACCCCAATAAATATTGCAAAAGGCAATGCGGTTCCTATAATTTCCAGATGATTTATCAATTCTTTTATGATTTTTTCATAATTATAAGACAAATAAGTTAAATATGACATTGTTCCACCAACTTTTCTGATATCATACTTATTATATCAGAAAATTATAATAATTTCAATTTTATATTCATATAACAAAATCATAATTGTGATTAATTTCATATATATTATTTTGACTATATTCAAAAGTTTTTACTTTAGCCGGAATACCTGCAACAAGGCAATTAGAAGGAACATTCTCTAAAACAACAGAATTTGCAGCTACAACAGCATTATTTCCAACAACAATATCACCCAAAATTTTTGCACCGGTACCCAAAATAACGTTTTTTCCAATATCTGGATGTCTTTTTCCTTTTTTTATGTGTTTTGCTCCTAAAGTTACCTGATGATATATGAGAGTCCCTTCGCCAACAGTTGCAGTAGAACCTATTACAATTCCCAATCCATGATCTATAACTATTCCTGGTTCCAATTTAGCTGCCGGATGTATGTCCATTGAATATAAAATTTTACTTATCATATATAAAAAATAAGATAAAGGATATATTTTATATTTATAAAAATAATGATAAATTCTATAAAATATCAATCCATGAAAAGCAGTATTAAAAAGTATTACACCTAATTTATACTTTGAAGCAGGATCTTTCTTTAAATATTCATTTAAATCTTGATTTAAGTAAATAAATATATTTAAAAAATCTAAAATAGCATTTATTATTATTTTCATTATCTCTCCCTCCAAATACGAGTAGTTTTGTCATAATTATTATAACACAAAATAAGATAATTTTTATCTATTTTCATGTTAAAAAAATATAAAAATAAAAACCCATACGGGTTTTTATTTTAGAATACCTTTAATTATTAGTTCTGTCGCTTCATCTTCCGTTAGTCCTTTTGCCATTAATGTTTCTAATTGCTGTGGATTAACCCTTCCTACAGAAGCTTCATGAGTTAATTCTGCTAAATCATTATTTACTCTCAAAATTGGAATGGTACTTACATGAACATTTGAACCTTTGCTAATTTCCGTACATTCAATATGTCCTTTTGAATAAGGCGCATTACCATAAGCTTCATTGATAACTTCTGCATTTGTTGAGTCTTGAGCAAAAACATACGTTTTTGCAATTCCAGAAGATTTTTCACCATTTAAATTTACTATTTCTTTTATTTCAATTTTATCATCATTTTTTCCCCAGACCTTTGATTCTAATAGCGCTTTTGCATCTTCATCTAAATCAACCGTCATGTGAATTTTCAAATTACCTGCTCTTGATTTTGTTAATTTAAATCTACTATCAAAAACAGAGTTTTTTGAAACTTTCGTATAATAATATGTTTCTAAGAATATTCCATCTTTTTCATTATGAAAATGTTCATCTTCCATAAATACAACTGAATTTTCATCAATATACATTTCTGATTCCATTTTATGATGAATTTTACCAAACGGAAATGAACAATGTGATAAAAATTTTATGTCGCAATTTTTGCCAATTTTATATGTGGATTTTATATATTGTTCTCCCTGCTTTTTTAGAAAACCAACACACATGTGTATGGGTTTATCAAGTTTTAAATTATCTTCTATTATCATTTCATATTCAACTTTTCCATTTTCTGCACTTTTAACATTTATAGTTATACCATCAACTGTATTTTTACCAAGTATTCTATCTCCGCTTATAATTATAGATACTATGTCTTTGCTTAATAAATTGCTAATATCACCACCAGCTTGCTCATATGCTTTTTCAATCATTTCAAATTCTTTTGCATAGTTTTTTTCTATATTCATAATTTCACCTCGTCTTCTGTGAATTCAACTGGAACATTTATATGAGCGCAGTTATCACATGTGGATTTGTAAACTTCAGAAACTTTTTTAGGATCACCTTCAGCTTTTATTTTTCCAGAACAAATAAGGAAAGCTTCATCAGCAATTTCAGCTATTTCTTCTCTATGAGTTATACTCAAAACAGTTCCACCATTTGCAGTTATTATTTTAAATATCCTTTCAATCATAATATTTGACATCATATCAATACCAGAATCTGGTTCATCAAAAATTGCAAATTTAGGTTTTAAAATAATTAATGAAGCCAATTCAATTCTTTTTCTTTCTCCACCTGAGAGAGTTTTATCTACTTTTCTATGTAAATAAAAGGGATTTAATCCTACTAAATTCAATATTTCAATTAGTTCAGAATCACTTAAGTTTATTCTCTTACCTAAAGTTAAATATTCTCTGACTCCTAATCCTTCATATCTTACAGGTTCTTGCCATGCCATTGTTATTCCACGCTTTGCTCTTTCTGTTATATTAAGATTTGTGATATCTTCACCGTTAAAAATTATTAAACCACCATGTTTCCTAATATATCCATCCAATCCCATGATTATTCTCGCTAATGTTGATTTGCCAACTCCATTATTTCCTAAAACAGCATAAATTTTACCTTTTTCGAACTTATAAGAAATGTCTTCAAGTATCTTTCTCGAGCCAGTTTTAAAACTTATGTTTTTTAATTCAAGCATTTTACTTCCTCCTCAAATATCAATATAATACTTATTATAATTTTATCAAATCATTGTAAAATTTCTGGATATAAAATGCATTAGAAATAAGAGTTTGTAAAAAAAGTATTAATATGTTATAATTCTCACTGAATATATATTAGAGGTGGCTCTTATGAAAAATCAATATATATTGAAAACGGAATATTTTGATATAGATTATAAAATAATTAAATCAAAAAGAAAAACGCTCTCAATCATAATTGATGAAACTGGAGAAGTTTTAGTTAAAGCACCTAAATGGTTATCAGATTTCGAAGTGAAAAAATTTGTTTTTGATAAAAGAAGTTGGATCATTTCAAAAATAATGCAATTTAAAGAAAACCCAATAACAAAAAGAAATTATGAAACAGGTGAAGAATTTTTATTTCTGGGAAAAAATTATAAATTAATGATTTTTGAAGGTAATTATGGTGTTGGTATTCAAGATAATTTTATATACATATCTTTAAAAAAAGATTTTTTTGATAATTATGAATTAAAGAGAAACATGATTATTAAATGGTATAAAAAGCAGGCAAAGAAAATAATAAATGAAAGATTAAAATATTATTCTAAATTGATGAGTTTAAATTATGGAAAAGTATATATAAGAGATCAAAAAACACGTTGGGGTAGTTGCTCTGGAAAAAATAATTTGAGTTTTAATTATAAAATAATTATGGCGCCAAAAAGAAAATTTGACTACATAATAGTTCATGAATTAGCACATATTATATATAAACATCATCAAAAATCTTTTTGGAATTATGTTGAAAAATATTGTGATGATTATATTGAAAGCCGAAAATGGTTTAGAGAAAATGGAAAAAAATTGATATTATAAGGGGGTATTTTTAAATGATAAAGATTACAGAAATAGTTGAAGAAAAAAAGAAAATATATGCAATTTCTGAAGAATCTCCATTTTACCCTGATGGAAAAGGCGGACAGCTTGGTGATAGAGGAAAAATTGGAAACGCAAATATTTTATTTGTTGAATTTAAAAATGGAAAATACTACCATTTAATTGATAAAAAGATTGAAGTGGGGGAATATAATTTTGAAATTGATGAAAAAAGAAGAAAAGATATATCTCAGCAACACACAGCACAACATATACTTTCAGCAGCTTTTGAACAAATAGCGGATTTAGATACGGTCGGTTTTAGAATGGCAGAAGAGTATACAACTATAGATTTAGAAATTCCAAACTTACCAGAAAATATTGAAAAAGAAGCTGAAAATTTATCAAATGAAATAATTCAAAAATGTTTAAATGTTGAAGAAATATTTACTACAAAAGATGAAATCTCAAAATATAATTTAAGAAAAGGTTTAAGTGATAAAGTACAGGGAGATATAAGATTAATTAAAATAGGTGATTTTGACATTAACCCATGTGGAGGTTTTCATGTTAAAAATACAGGAGAAATAGGTTTAGTAAAAATTATTTCGAAAGAAAAGGTAAAAGGAAATTTGACAAGATTATATTTTTTAGCTGGTTTTAGAGCTATAAATGATTATGATGAAAAAATAAAAATTACAAAGAATATCTCGAATTTATTAACGGCAAAAGTTGAAGATACTCCACTAAGAGTAGAAGAAACTCTAAAAAAAATGAAAGAATACAAATCAAAATATGAAAAAATTAATGAAAAATATGCTGAATTAATAGCTAAAGATATTTTTTCAAAAGCAGAAAAAATAAATAATATAAAGTTTATTTATTTAGAAACTAAAGAAGATTTTGTAAATTTTTTACCAAAATTTTTGCCCATGGATGAAGTTTTATATATAGTAAAAAAAGATAATCGTCTGGAAATTTCTTCTGGCAAAATTGATTGTAAGGAATTAATAAACAATATAAGAAAAGATTACCCACAATTAAAAGGTGGCGGAGGAAAAAATAGAGGAAGTTTAATTGGAAATATAGACATAAAAGATATTAAAAAATATATATAAGTCTAAGTAGAATCTCAAAAGAGATTCTACTTAAATTTTAATTAATATAAAAATTATTTAAGATAATTCTTTTAGATACAAAATATTCAGTAATCAATATTTTCACAAAAAAGTGATTATAATTTCCCTATTTATCAACACTTTTTTTTACCAGATACCATAAATATAAATCCAATTTTCCAATTGGTTCATTAAAATGCTCTTCTAAAATCTTTAGTCTTTTTTCGTATTCTAAATATTTATTTTTTGTCCATCCTTTTGGAATAGAATCTATCAATTCATTTTCTAACATAAGTCGGAGAATATGTTTATCTAATATAGCAACTTCACCATAACCAACATTTCTTAAAAAATGACTGGATTCTTTCCAGCCAATTCCCTTAATATTTTTCACCAAAAATTCTCTTATTTGATAATAAGGCAAAACAAATAAATGTCTTATGGTTCCAATAATCCATCTATTAGAAATTATATACTGAGCTCTTGCTTTTGGAAAACGATGTCCAACTTTTCGCAATGCATATTCCAATTCATCTGTTTCTAGTTCGGTAAAACCATTTATTCCAATTTCTTTTTGTGCTTTTATTCCACCTTTTGCACTCCAATTAGCAGTTAAAACACAAAAAGAGAGTTCAGAAAATAACTCTTCTTCACTTCCATTTTTTCCTAAAGAAACAAATTCATCCCATCTTTTTTCGACCAACGGTTTTGCTTCATCATAAATGTTTTCTATATCTTTAATTAACTTCATTTTTTCACCTCTCATTCTATTAAAAAAATGAAACTATCCAAACCAAAATAGGTGCGATAATCAATGCAGGTAAAAAATTACCAACTTTAGTATCTTTTATTTCAAGAATTTTTAATCCTATTCCTAATACCATTATACCACCAACTGCAACTAAATCATTTAAATATATTTTATCTGTTAAAAAAGATAATTGTGAGGCCAATAAAACTATGCTTCCCTGAATCACAAGAACTGAACCAGCAGAAATCATCACTCCTAATCCGTATATTGATGATAATACTGTGGAAGAAATTCCATCTAACAATGATTTTGTATAAATTAAAGTTCCATCATTTGTTAATCCAGCATTAATGGATCCAATAATAGTTAAAGGACCAACCAAAAACAAAATCGAAGACATAACAAATCCGGTAGAAAAATCTCCTTCTTGCATTGAATCTCCAATTCTTTTTAAAAAACCTTCAATATTTAATAACTCTCCAGTTAACCCACCTAATGCCATAGAACCTAAAACAATTAAAAAATTATTTGCTGACATTGACATATTTATGCCAATTCCTAAAGTAGTTAGCCCCACAGCATAAAAAAGAATGGTTTTTAGTCTATCGGGTATCCCTTTTTTAGCAGCAAGTCCTAATAAACTTCCTATTATAACGGCTAATGCATTTACAAAAGTTGGAACCATTTTATTCACCTCCAAAAACATTTAATACTTTTTTTAAAATTATAAATTTAAATGGCGAATGACCTAAACTCTCTCCATCTACTTCTAAATAAATTTTTTCCTTAGACTTTATTTCAACTTTTTTAGCTTTAAATTGTTTTACCCATTTTAATTTTACAAAGCTTCCATCAAAAATTTTCTTAATATTTTTAATAACTAATAATTTCGGAACATCCTTAACCAGTGTAATATCAAAAAATCCGTCATCTGGTATTGCGTGTGGAAGGATTTTCATTCCACCACCACTATATTTACAAATACCAACAGCCATAGTGAAAATCATTTCTTTGAAAGAATAATTATCAATTGTTATTTCAGCACTTTGAGAATTATATTTAAATAATGTTGTAAGAAGGTTTAATAAATAAGAAAATGAACCTCCTTTATTTTTCTCCTTTGACTTATTGGCATTTCTTGTAACTTCAGCATCAAAAAACATACCTGCAATATTGACAAAAAATCTTTCCAGTTTTTCATCATTTCTATAATACTCAACTCTTCCAACGTCCTGCACAAAAATACGTTTTCTTTTTAAAACATCAATTGCTTGAATATAGTTATCAGGTATTCCCACGGTTTTCCCCCAATCATTTCCTGTACCAGATGGAATAATTCCAACAACAATGTCTTCTGGATTTTTAAAATTCTGGGAAAAAACACCATTTACAATTTCATTGAATGTTCCATCTCCACCGACACAAATAATATTGCAAAACCCTTCTTTTATAGCCTCAATAGTTAAATCTTTTGCGTGCATTTTACCTTTAGTAAATGCATATTTGAAACTAAACTCTGCTTTTTTAAGATATGCTTTGATATCCGGCCATATTTCTTTTGTATTAGAACCTGCTGAATTGGGATTAACTATCACAAAAATCTTTTCCATATTATTCCTCCAGAATATGATTTATTATATTTTACCATAAAAAATAAAAAAAGTCCGCATAGCGGACCTTATCTTAAAATTGATTTTTTTAATTCGATTTTCTTATTGTTTTTAATTTTAAAAATCTCTGTTGAATTTGCTATTGTTACATATCCCTTTTCATCTTCTTTTAAGAGCTCTTCAAAAAATTCTATATCTTCTTCTGTTGAAAGATTTGGAACATATGTCATTCTAAATTCATAATCTATATTTGAGCTTCTCAGTATATTTATCGTTCTGGAAATTGTATTCCAATAATTTTCTTGAACGTTTATCAATTTACAATAATTCTCTAATTTAGCTTTTACATCCATGGCAACATAATCAATTAGATTTTTACTTATTAATTCTTCTACAATTTCAGGATCTGTTCCATTAGTATCTAATTTTACTAAATAACCAAGATCCTTTATTTTAGTAATAAAATTTGGCAAATCATTATGTATTGTTGGCTCTCCACCAGTAACGCACACAGCATTTAATCTCTTTCTTAACATGGATAATTTTTCAATAATCTTTCCTTCAGAAATTGAATTATAATCATTTGAATATGCTATTTTCCAATTATGACACCATTTGCATCTGAAATTGCAACCGCCAGTATATACTACTGCCGATATATGTTTAGGATAATCAACAAAACTAAATGTTCTTATTCCAGCTAATACCATAATATTATCAGCTCCTCAAAACCTCACTATTAATTCTAAATTGAATTCTATCTATATACTCCTGCTGCTTTCCATCATTCCAATTTTGAACTGGTCTGTAATATCCTACAACCCTTGAATATACTTCTGTATCCTTTCCGCAATGCGGACATTTAAAATGCTCTCCTGCTATATATCCATGTTCAGGACAAATAGAAAATGTCGGTGTTATGCTCATATATGGTAAAGAATAATTTTCAAAACTAAATTTAATAAATTCTTTTAAAGCTTCTGTATCTGTAATTTTTTCTCCTACAAAAATATGAACTACTGTACCACCTGTCCATTTGTTCTGTAATCCTTCTTGATGTTCTAATAAATCAAACGGATCTTCAAAATAATTTACTGGCGGGTGAACTGAATTTGTATAATATGGTTTTTCATTTGAACCAGATTGTTTTATATCTTCACCAAACTCATTTTTATCTATTCTTGCTAATCTATATGTGGTCCCTTCAGCTGGCGATGCTTCTAAGTTATATAAATTTCCAGTTTCCTTATTAAACTTATTTAATTTTTTAAGCATATAATCCATTACTTCTTGAGCAAACTCTTTACCTTCTGTACTCGCAATGCCATTTTCAATACCAAAATTCAATAACCCTTCATGCATTCCAACAAATCCAATAGTCGAAAAATGATTTGCCCAGTATTGACCTGTTAGTTTATAAACACTATCTAAATAAACCTTTGTATATGGATACAATCCTTGTTTTGTCCATTCTTCAACATATATTCTTTTTATTTCCAGACTCTCTTTTGCTAAATCCATCACTTCATCTAACATTGAGTAAAATTTATTTTTATTACCATTTGACAAATACATTAATCTCGGCATATTAATAGTAACTACTCCTACAGAACCTGTTAATGGATTAGAACCAAATAACCCGCCTCTTCTTTTTATTTCTGTATTTTCATTCTCTTTTTTATCTTCATTAACAAAACCAAATGAGAGCTGTTGCATGTGTTCTAATACCTGTCTGTTATCTAATTTTAACCTGCAACACATTGAACGAGCATCTTCGGGATTCATATCGGAATTTACATAATTTGCAAAATATGGTGTTCCGTATTTCATTGTCATAGTCATAATCATTGTCGCCACTTCGCTGTCCCAGTTAAAATCCTTTGTTATATTATATGTAGGAATTGGAAATGAAAATGGCCTTCCATCATAATCTCCTTCTAGCATTACTTCTATAAACGCTTTATTTAATATATCCATTTCTTTTTGAAATTCACTATACGTCTCTTCTTTTTCTTTACCGCCAATAATAACATGTTTATCTTTATGTGTTGAAGGCACAGTTAAATCCATAGTAATATTACTAAATGGTGATTGAAACCCTACTCTTGTTGGAACATTCATATTAAATATGAATTCCTGTATTGCTTGTTTAACTTGTTCATAATTTAAATTATCATATCTTATAAACGGAGCTAAAAGTGTATCAAAATTTGAAAATGCTACAGCACCAGCCGCCTCACCTTGCATTGTATATAAGAAGTTAACTATTTGCCCTAATGCTGTCCTAAAATGTCTTGCTGGTCCAGAAGCAACTTTTCCAGAAACACCATTAAATCCTTTTCTTAATAATTCTTCTAAATCCCATCCGACACAATATGCAGATAAAGCACCAAGATCATGTATATGCATAAATCCATTATTATGGTATTCACTTATCTTCTTATTATGCTTATCATAAACTTCATTTAACCAAAATTGTTTTGTAATTTCCTGATGAATATGATTGTTTAAACCCTGTAAAGAGTACTGCATATTTGAATTTTCTCTAACTTTCCAATCGCTGTTATTAATATAATTATAAATCAAATTCACAAAACCCCACCTCCAAAAATCAAATTTAACACGATATATTGTATCATATAATATAAATAAATACAATATGTATGTATATGTGACAAATTAAGTAGAGAAATTCCAAAATCAATATTAGAAAAACTTAGATGAAAATGTTAAGATTTTGTATAAATTTAATTTGCTTTACGAATCATTTTATGATATAATTTAAATAATAAAAATTCAAACAGGAGGGGATCATATGAAAATTCTTTTTAAAAGTGCTAATATTTATCCAATTACATCAAAACCATTTAAGGGTGATTTATTAATTGAAGATGGGAAAATAAAAGAGCTTGGTGAAAATATAAAAACACAGGCAGATAAAATAATAGATATTGAAGGGAAGTATATATTTCCAGGATTTGTAGATGCACATTCTCACATTGGTGTATTTGAAGAAGGCGTTGGTATGAGCTATCAAGATGGTAATGAAATGACAGATCCAAATACTGCACAAGTTAGAGTAATAGATGCTTTTTATCCTGAAGATGCTGCGATAAAAAGAGCATTAGAAGGTGGAGTTACTACAGTAATGGTTGTTCCTGGCAGTGCTAATCCAATAGGAGGACAGGGAGCAATTTTAAAATTTAAATCAAAAATAGTAGACGAAATGGTTATAAAAGAACCAGCAGGTTTAAAAATGGCAATGGGTGAAAATCCAAAAAGAGTATATGGTTCCCAAAACAAATTGCCAGCAACGAGATTAGGGAGTGTGGCAGTAATAAGAGAATACTTCTTAAAAGTAAAAAATTATATGAAAAAGAAAGAAAAAGAAGATTTTAACGAATTTGATTTAAAAATGGAGATTGGCGAAAAAGTGTTAAAAAGAGAAATTCCAGCTAGAATTCACGCGCACAGAGCAGATGACATATTAACAGCCATAAGATTATCTGAAGAATTTGGATTTGACCTTGTAATAGAACATGCAACTGAAGCGTATAAAATAGCGGATTACATAAAAGAAAAAAACATTCCTCTTGTATTGGGACCATTATTTGGGTTCAGAACGAAATTAGAATTAAAGGATATGTCTTTTGAAGCGTTAAGAATAATAAATGAAAAGGGAATCCTTGCAGGATTAATGTGTGATCATCCCGTATTGCATTTAGAACACGCAAATGTTCAGGCTGCATTAGGAATGAGATACGGAGCAAAAGAAGAAGACTTATTAAAAATGCTTACAATAAATCCGGCAAAAATATTGAGAATTGACAATAGAGTAGGATCATTAGAACCAGGAAAAGACGCAGATATTGTAATCTGGAATTATCACCCGTTTGACATAAAAGCAAAAGCAGAAAGTGTTTATATAGAAGGGAAAAAAGTGTTATAAAACTTTTAAAAATAGCCTGAAAAAATTCCAGGCTATTTTATTTATTATTTTTCCACACTACAATTTTATCAAAAAATCAAAAAAAACATGCTTTATTCTTTATTAGCAGATAAAAATTCTGGATTTTGATAAGCAGGATTTGGATACTTATAAAATCCTTCTCCGGTTTTAATTCCCTTTTTACCTTTATCAATATAATTTTTTTTACAGTATTCAGCCATTTTCAGTGACTCTTCATCATTATTAATTTTACCATTTCTTAAAGCGATATTATATACAGTATCCATACCAACCATATCAATAATACCAAAAGGTCCTATTTTTGCTCCAGTACTAATCATCCATGTTTTATCAATACTATATGGATCTGATATACCTCTAAAAAGAAGAGTTCTTGCTGCTTTTAATAAAGGAACTAATTTAAAAAATGTTTATATTATCAGCAGCGGATTTTGCTGAAGATAAAGCCCATTGAATATTATAACCGCCACTATCCCCATCGACATCAAGAACTTCTCCGATAAAATAAAGATTTCTTATAAGTTTTGATTCCATTGTTTTTGAATTTATTTCTTTTGTATCAACACCACCAGCAGTCACCATCGCAACATCAAAACCACCCAGCTTTTCAATAAAAAATTCATGATTATATAAATAATTTATTATTTTATTTCGTTCATTTTTATTTATAGAATTGCATTTTTTACTTTTATCAAACTTCAAAGTTTTAAACATAATTGCTACAAATCTTTTTGTCAAATTATATTTTTGTCTTAAAATATCATAAAGACTTTTATTTTTATTATTATCCAAAACATTTAAAAAGTCAATTCTAAAAAGATCTTCGTTTTTAAAGTCGACAAAAGATATTTTTATTTTTTTTCCATTTTTCAAATATCTTGAAGAATTTAAAATTACAGGCCCTGAAAAACCTTTATGTGTAAACAATAGTGTTCCTTTAAAAAGTTTTTTATTTATCTTAAGCATGATTTCCATAGAACTTCCAGATAAATCAGAAAATAAATAGTCTTTTATTATTATAGGTGTTAATGCGGGTTTTGGAGTTATTATATTGTGTCCAAATCGTTTTGCAAAATTAAAACCGTCTCCTGTTGTGCCTAGTGCTGGATAAGATTTTCCACCAGTTGAAATAACCAGAATTTTAGATAAAAAAGTCCCTTTATTTGTTTTAATATAAAATTTATCTTCTCTTCTTTCGATATTTATTACTTTCAAATTTCTTTTTACTTCAATTTTACCTTTATCTTTTATTTTTTTCAAAATCCAGTTTAAAACCGTTCGAGAATTCATTGTTTTTGGAAAGACTTTACCTTCATCCGTAATTATATATTCAAAATCGACCTCTTTAAGTAAATCTTCATTTGAATAATTGTACAGAGTTTTTTTTACAAAATTTTTTTTATCTCCATAATGAGATATCAATTCATTAACAGGATTGATATTGGTAAAATTACATTTTCCTCCGCCGGATACCAATAATTTTTTTGCAACTTTTTCATTTTTCTCTAAAATAAGAACATCTTTATCATTTATATTTGCTGCACAAAATAATCCTGCCGGTCCTCCGCCAATAATTATCACATCATGCACTTTCATTCCTCCAATTAAAAATGGACAGCCAATGACTGTCCAATATAATTATCTATAATAATTATTCATCATCAAAAATCTCATCTATTATATTTTTATAAAATTCTATAATAGTATTATACCCGGATAAAAAAATATCAATTGAAATTTTTTTATTTTTAAGATTATTAAATGTGGAGTTATTATATTTAATACTTGAAATTAATACATCCTGTCTGGTTATTGTAATATCATCGCTGTATAAATAATAGTTAATGTTATATCTGTTGTAAAAATGGATCAAAAGATTATTCATATCTATAATTTTAATTTTAGAATCTTTTGCGATTTTTGAAACGTAGTCAGACAGTTCAACTAACTTTTGAGTAAAACGTAATAAATTATCTCTATATTTAATAGCATTTTTCGGATCTAAACTTTCCATCTTTTTCTCTATTTTATAAGCTATAACAACTGTATACAATGGGTCTGACCATAAAAAAGGATTTTTTTGATAAGGATAATATAATACACCTTCAGATAAAACAATTTTATTGGAATCATTTTTAAAAGATATTTCATTATTTAAAAGTATAATTAAATCCATATTACTATATATATTTTCATCAAAAGTTGCATTTTTAAAATCTTCAGATGAATTGAATAGGTTTATTATATTAGCTTCTGGAGAAATTTCTCTAACAATAAGTTCTAAAGGTTTTATAGAAGTAAGTATGTTTAATGCAAAAAAACGACTGTTGATAATTAAAATAATAAGTATAGTAAAGAAAATGTTTAGATTTTTCATATTTGCCCTCCAATGATTAGTCAAAAAGTATTATAACACAAAATATAAAAAAAGAAAAACCGAAAAATAAATATTCTATTTTATAAAATATAAAAGTAAAATATAAAATAATATATATAATATATGAGAAAATATAAAATAATACTTGACAAAATATAAAAAATATTTTATAATATCATATATGAGGAGGTGATTTGTATGGTGGGAGCCATTATCTTATTATTTTATGGAGTAGTATTGATTTTTCTGGGAGCGAAATATTTTTGGGCATTCTTTTTTATTGGTTTAGGTACATATATACTTTATACTTATTATTCTGCTTTTAAACGGAAAAAAATGCAGAAAAAAATTTTAGAAAAATCAATTATTAAATTAATAAAAGAAAATGCCCCTGAAACAGCAGCACATATAATTGCAGAAAAAATAAAATATCCCATAGGAACAAAATTTGTAATTAATGTAAATTCTGTTGATACAAACGTTAAATTGGTTTTTCCGTTAGGAATCTTAATTTCTATGAAACCGATATTATATACTCTAAAACCATTTTTAAAAGAAGCTTTAAAATCGAATTTTTCAAAAAAAGGAATAAAAATAGATTTTGATTTTAATATAATCATAAACATGATTATTGAAGCGATTGATTATCTTTCGGAATTTTATGGTGAATTTATAGATGTAGAAACAGATGAAGGAAAAACAAAGATAAAAATATACGTTGCTTAAAAAAGTAAAATATATTATTTTTAAAATCAAGTGATAATTATAATAGTTTGTTAAAGAGGTGATAATATGTATAAAGCACTTACAATTTGCCCAATTTGTGGAGAAAAAATGCATATAGAAGTTTTACGATGTTCAAAATGCAACTCTAAATTAGAAGGTATTTTTGAGATGAATGAATTTGCCTCTTTGAGTAGTGAAAATGTTGAATTTTTGAGGCTTTATTTGTTAAATAGAGGAAACTTATCAAAAGTTTCGGAAGTATTAAAAATATCTTATCCAACTACTTTAAACAAATTTAATAAGCTCTTATCTGACTTAGGATATGTTTCAACTGAAGAAATAAATACAGATATAAAGCAGGATAATACAAATCTTGAAAAAAAGAAGATTATCGATGATTTAGAAAAAGGATTAATAAGTCCAAAAGATGCAATTGAAAAATTAAAATTATTAAAGGGGGTAAAATAATGAAAGAAGAATTGATAAGAATTTTAAACATGGTTAAAAACGGAACTGTAGAAATTGAAGAAGCAGCAGAACTAATAGAAACATTTTATGACACCAAAAACACAAAAAGCAATTCAACTCAAAAAAGAAAATTAGTGATTAAAGTTAACTCTTCAAACGGAGATAAGGTCAATGTCAAAATTCCGTTGGGATTAATAAAAATGGCAAAAGCAATGATACCATTAAGTCTTGCTCAGCAAGGAGCCAATATGAGTAAGGAACAAATTGACCAGATTATGGAAGCATTGGAGAATATTAACTTTGATGAATTTGAAGGTGAAAATATAATTGATGTTAATTCTGAAGACGGAGATATTGTTAAAATTTATATTGAATAATAATTAAATTTCAAAAAATCTCTTGACTAATTTAAATTTTAATGGTATAATAATTCTGGTTTTGCCGAGATGGCGGAATTGGCAGACGCGGTGGACTCAAAATCCACTGAGGGTGAAACCTCGTGTGGGTTCAAGTCCCACTCTCGGCACCATTATACCGGCTTTAAAAAAGGCCGGTTTTTTTGTTATAATTACATAGGAATAAAAAAAAATCTGGAGGTGAATTTATGGCAAAAATCGCTTTTACTTATGAAATTCCTGAAATAGCAGAAAAAAAATTAATTAACGCAGGATTTGAAGTATGGATTAACAGAAAAAACGAAACGTTATCTCATGAAGAAATTGTTAATCTGGCAAAAGAATATGATGCTTTAATAACTTTATTAAGCGATAGAATAGATGAAGAAGTAATTCGCACTGGAAAAAATGGTAATTTAAAAATTATTTCCAATTATGCTGTTGGATATAATAATATTGATGTTGAATCTGCTAAAAAAGCTGGAATTTATGTAACAAACACACCAGGTGTTTTAAGTGATGCTACTGCTGATTTAGCCTGGGCATTATTATTTGCCGTTGCAAGAAAAATTGTTGAAAGTGATAAGTTTGTTAGAAATGGGGAATTTGTAGGTTGGAGACCTAAATTATTTTTGGGTTATGATATTAAAGGAAAAACTCTTGGTATAATTGGGATGGGGAGAATTGGAAAAGAAATGGCAAAAAGGGCTAAAGGGTTTGAAATGAATATCTTATATTACAAAAGAAATAAATTAAATGAATTAGAAGAAAAAGAATTAGGTGTTAAATTTGCTCCTTTAGAAGAATTGATGAAAAAATCTGATTTCATATCATTACATACACCATTAACCGATGAAACTCATCATTTACTTGATGAAAAAGAATTTTCACTAATGAAGCCCAATGCAATTATTATAAATACTGCAAGAGGTCCTGTTATAAATGAAAAAGTTTTAATAAAATACTTAAAAGAAAGAAAAATCGCCGGTGCTGGATTAGATGTATATGAAGAAGAACCACATATTCCACAAGAACTTTTAGATTTGGATAATGTTGTATTAACGCCTCATACTGGTAGTGCAACATTCGAAACACGAAATAAAATGGCTGAAATGGTTGCAGAAAATGTTATAGCTGCATTAAAAGGAGATGTTCCACCGAACAATGTATATTGATTTAATAAATATATATAATAAACTATCAGAAATATATATTATACCAGATGGTTGGTGGCCAGGAGAGAATAAATTTGAAATTATGATTGGAGCGCTATTAACACAAAATACAAACTGGAATAATGTAGAAAAATCATTAAAAAATATTAAATCACAAAATTTATTATCACCAGAAAAACTATATTACTTAAATATTGAAAAATTAGAAGAATTAATAAAGCCATCTGGCTTTTACAAAGTTAAGGCAAAATATCTAAAAAACCTATTAGAATGGTTCAAAATTTATAATTTTTCATTTGAATTGTTGAGTAAAAAAAATGTGAAAATATTAAGAAAAGAGCTTCTTTCTGTTAAAGGTATAGGAAATGAAACTGCAGATTCCATTTTACTATATTCTTTAAACAAATTGAGTTTTGTAATTGATGCATATACTATAAGAATGTTTTCGAGATTTGGTATTGAAATAAAGAAAAATTATATTGTATACAAAAATTTTTTTGAGAAAAATTTACCTGAAGATTTGATAATATACAAAAATTTTCACGGTTTAATAGTTGAACATTCTAAAAATATATGCAAAAAAAAGCCCTTGTGTGATATGTGTGTCTTTAGATTAAAATGTAAAAAATTTCATAACAATAAAAATAATATTGATTTTATGTAAAAAATATATTATAATAATGTTATACGAAAATTTAAAAGTTTGTCTAAAAAATAATGTTAGGGGGAATTTTTATGAAAAAAAGTAGTCTTTATGTGAAGTTAGGTATACCAATAGTTCTGTTTGTTTTATTATCTCTCATTACATATATTTCAACTTTTACCATCACTAAAATGCAAAAAGATGATGGTTTAGTTGTAAATCTTGCAGGAAGACAGAGAATGTTAACTCAAAGGATGTCGAAAGAAGCTTTAACTTATTATATATATAATGATCAAAAAACAAAAGATAGTTTATTAAATACAATAAAGGTCTTTGATACTACTTTAAACGCATTAAAAGATGGTGGAAAAGCTCCTTTTGATCTCGCATGGGAAAAAATGGTAAACGTTCCACCAGCACAACCTGAGGCTAAGGCTCAGCTTGAAAAAATAAAATCATTATGGGATGAATTTTATGCGCATATGGATAAATTTCTAGAAAATGATGATGAAAATTCTTTAAAATATATATTAGAAAATAATATTCCATTGCTTGTTGAGATGAATAAAGGAGTAACTTTATTCCAAAAAGAATCGGAAAAAAAGGTTTCTTTGATGAAACAAATTCAATTAACTTTATTTATTATTAATCTTTTAATAGGTATTTATGCATTTTATGCTTTGAAAAAATCGCTTACCCCTTTAAAAGATCTTGAAAAAATTGCAGAAGGTGATTTAACAGTTTCGGCAAATATCACATCAAACGATGAAATTGGCATTATAGCAAAAAAAATGTACCATCTTGTTGGAGAAAAATTAAGGCCAACATTTGATTTTATAAAGCGAAGTATGGAAGGTATTAAAATTTCTTCAGATAATGTTTCGGGTAGTGCTCAGGAAGCAAACGCAATTATAGAAGAATTCAAAGCTGGTTTTGATATGATGGCGGAAGAATCTAAAATAATGGAGAGAGAAACTGATAGAACAGCCGATTCTATTAAAGAGATATCTCGTTCAACTGATGAAGTCGCAAATGCTGCAATTGACCTTGCAAATGTTGCAGGTGTTTTAGAACAAGCAACAAATGAAGGTAAAAATGTAATGTTTTCTTTAGAAGAAGCTATAACAAATGCTTCTAAAGAAACATTAAAAACCATTGAAGAAATAAAAGAACTTGAAAATTATGCAGGAAAAATTACAGAAGTTATAGATCAAGTTTCAAATATTGCAGAACAAACAAATTTATTAGCATTAAATGCAGCAATTGAAGCTGCAAGGGCTGGTGAAGCTGGAAAAGGTTTTGCTGTTGTTGCAGATGAAATACGAAAATTAGCTGAAGAGACAAGAAAAGCCACTGATGAAATTTCCAGTATTTTAGGGTCTATAAAAACAAATGTTGAAAAATCAACGAAACAAATTTTTTCAGTAAAAGATACCGTTGAAAAAGTTACAAAAAATTCTTCAGTATTAAATGACGAACTAAACAAAATTTTAGGACAAACATCTATTCTCTCAGAAAGGGCTCAAACATTAGCTGCTTCAGCAGAAGAACAAAATGCATCATCTCAAACAATTGCAGAAGCTTTCGCCAATGTAAATGAATCGCTTAATAGATATTTTGAAAACGTTCAAAACATGAAAGAATCCAGCAATGAAATACAGGCAATGTCTGATAATTTAGCAGAAATAGCTTCTGATTTGCAAACAAGTGTTGATTTATTAAATAATGCTCTATCTGAATTTAAATTCTAAAATTATATAAAAACTTATATAAAAAATCCCCTTTGTAATACAAAGGGGATTTTTTTAGTTTTATAGGTTGTCTAAAAAGTTTCAAATGAAATGAAGACTCGAAGATTGCCCTTACACGCTACTGCGGGTATTGATTTAAATATTTTTGATTTTATAAAAAACTTTTGAGCTACCGCTCACCTACGGTGGGTTATTGGATTAAAAAATTGGATTTTAATAAAAAAACCTTTGAGCTATTGCTCTCTTACAGCAGGTAATTGGAAAAAATAATTTTTATTATATAATTATAAATCCTTTTTCCTTAGATTTTTTATACCTAAAAAATCTAAGCGTAAATGTAAGCCGTCAAAATTATATGGACATAATTTTGAGCGAAACAATACACGATGTATTGTTTGAGCGACGGCTGAGAATGAATAATTTTAAGGATTAGCAATCGAGCTGTCTGAGTGAATTTGACTTTTTAGACAATCTTAAAAATTATTTAAATAAAACCAGAAACATTATATTAATATAATAATGATATAATTATAACATCTTATTAAAAAAAGGGGTGAAAGTATGAAGAATTTAATATTTATATCAATATCTATTATTATTTTTAGCATTGTATCATTTGGTTTTGAAGTATCTGGATCATATTTTATGGAATTATCTGGATATGAAAGAACTTTTTACGGACTAAAAGTCACATTTGCCGATAAAAATATAATTGGTTTAGAACTAGGTGTATTTTCTCCTACAGATATAATTGAAACTGGGGAAATAACTTATTTACAACCAACAACATTTATATTGTTGCAAATACCATTAAAATATTTAAAAATATATGGTGGAATAAGTCCTATTATTCAGTTTTATGACAACAAATTTTCGCTATATTCTTATACGATGTATTTGACAAAAGCTGGTATTGCATTATATTTAGGTCCTTTTGTAATTTCAGGTGGAATGAATACTGTATTTGATTTATCTTTTCAACAAACTTTTGGTATTTATGGCATTTTTGCAAATTTAGGTTTTAGATTTTAAGGGGGGAGAATATGAGAAAAAATTTTTATACAATTATCCTTTTATTATTTTCGATATTTTTAATTTCATCGTGTCAAAAAATAGACCCTTTACTGGGAAATAGTAATATTGGCGGAGTTGCGGAATTAAGTAATAGCGAAAATCATGAGAATATAAAAGTTTCTATAGATGGATTAGAAAGTTCTGGTGAGGGATTTAGCCCTATTAATACTATATCTGAAATCGGGAAAAGTATTACTAATTCTAATGGTAATTTTAAAATAGAAAATATACCTGCAGGAAATTATATCATTAAAGCAGAACATGAAGGATATTTTCCAACTAAACAATTCATTGAAGTAAAAGAAGAATCTGAGATTACTCTTGATTCATCTTTAATTCTTTATCCATTAGGAGATTATGGTATGCTTGAAGGTAATGTTAAATTCATCGATAAGAGTATTCATAGTGGGATTTTATTAGAAATTAGAACTCCAGAAGGAGAACCATTACCAGGAATGTTTACTTTTTCTAATGAAGAAGGTAACTATTATTTCGATTTTATTCCTATTGGTAATTATGTTATATATGCTCGTGATCCTTCCGAGAATTCCAATTATTCGTCAGATGCTGCTCCTATAATTATTGAAAATACAAAAACTACTAATGCTCCTGATTTAATATTAAGGAAAGCTGCTGAACATGTTGTTATTTTTAGAGATTTAGCACCTTGGAGTTCTCCAGATGCAATTCCGAATATTTTAATTGATATAGGGTTTACAGAAGGTTTGGGTATAAATCAATATGAAATCAAAAATTCTAATGATATAAATAATATTGATTCATTTGATCCAACTTGGGCAATTATTATCGAGGGAGATCAGTCTACAAGTTTTTACGATATATATAAAGCCAATTCTGAAAAATTCGATTCTTTTGTTAATAATGGTGGAACATTGTTCTGGGTTGCTTGTGATAATGGTTGGAATGGTGGGAATTTTACCGGAACACTTCCAGGAGGTGTGACTTGGAGAGATTATTATGATAATTACAATGAAATTATAAATAAAACACATCCTTTATTATATGAATTTCCAAATGAACGTTATTTATATGGAAATTATGCAAGTCACGGAGGATTTGATAATTTAGAAGATAGTGATATAGAAAATCCTGTAGTATTTATTAAAGAATCAACATCATATGAACAATATTCAACATATATTGAATATAGATATGGAAATGGTAGAGTTATAGCTTCAACCACTCCACTTGAATATTATGTGGAAAATCCTAACAATGATAGTGAATGGTTTGTTTTATTACTTAGAAGATCTATAGAATATGTATTTAATATGAATTTAAGTCCATCAAATATTGTTGAATAATATATTTTCCAAACCTCAGTCTAAAGACTGAGGTTTTCTTTTTTATATGATATATGTTATAATTATTTTGAATATTTTATTGGAGGCGATAATGTGAAAATAACAGGTATTGTTGACAATTTTAAAATTCATCCTTTATTAAAACGTGATTGGGGACTTTCAATATTTATTGAAAATAACAATAAAACACTGCTTTTTGATACAGGAAACGATTACAGAATTTTAGAACATAATATTAAACATTTAGGGTTAGAAAATAAATTTAAAAAAATAAACTATTTATTTTTAAGCCATTATCATAATGACCATACAGGAGGTTTGGAATATATATTATCAAATTCTATAATTGACAAGGTTTTTATTCCTGCTAAATTTCCAGACAATCTGATAAAAAAAATAAAAGAAAAATCCGAAATTGTAATTTGTAATACTATCACAAAAATAGATGAAAATATTTATTCTACAGGAACATTCGACGCAGATATTCCAGAACATTCTATTGTGTTAAAAACAAAAAAAGGGATAATAGTAATTGCAGGGTGTGCTCATCCAAAAATAGAAAATATTTTAACCTTTTCAAAAGAACATTTTGATGAAAAACTTCATGCTGTTATAGGTGGATTTCATTTTTATAAATTGTATGAAGAAAAATTATTTATTCGCCTGGATAGGATTAAAAAGACTGGCGTGGAATTTTTATTACCTTCACATTGTACAGGAATTGAAGCTATTAATGTTATGAATGTTGAATTTAAAGGTAGAATTATTAAATTTGGTGCAGGAACTGTATTGGAAATATGAATAGGAGGGGAAATTTTGAACATCTTAGATAATAAAGTGCTTGAAAAACGAAAAGGTTTAAATGATATAATAGAAGACCTTAAATTCATTTTAAAAACAATAAAAAAAGACCATGCTCTTGAAGAAATAAAGAAACGTTTAAATGAACCTTATACATTTATGATTGTTGGGGAAGTAAACTCAGGAAAAAGCAGCTTTGTTAATGCATTGCTTAAAAGTAAAGAATTGGCAAAAGTTTCTCCCCAAACATGTACAGATAAAATAAATATTATAGAATATTCTAACAAACCATATGAAAAAGAATTACCAGATAAATACACTAAATATATTGGAAGACCTTTTGAAATATTAAAAAATATTAGAATTGTAGATACTCCAGGAACAAATAGTATGGTTACTGAACATGAAAAAATTACCGAATCATTTATACCAAATGCTGACCTTATTATATTTGTTTTTCCTGCGAATAACATTGAAGCAGGTAGTGCCTGGAATTTTTTTGAAAAAATTGTAAAAAAATATAATAAAAATATTATAATAGTTCTCACAATGAAAGATATTGCAAAAGATGAACAAATCAAAATTAATTATGAAAATGCTAAAATACGCGCCAAAGATAAAGGAAAAGAAGTTCCGGTATTTATAACTTCTTCAGATTTGGAATTTGAAGGTATTAGTGATTCTGGATTTGAAGAAATAAGGAATTTTATATTAAATACAGTAACAGGTAGTAAAAGAGAATTTGGAAAATTAGAATCTTTAGCCAATCAAATAAGAACATTGATAAATTCTATAAAAGAAGACATATATGATAGAAAAAATAATTTATCAAATCAGGAAAATATATTAAACACAATAGAAAAAAATATAGAAATATCAAAAAAGAATTCTTTGAATGAGGTTGAATTATGGATAAAAATAATATTAGAAAATTATAGAAATACGGCAAAAAAAATAAAAAGGAAATTAGAAGAAGAAATAACACTCTGGAATCTATTAAAAAGAGCATTTTCAAAAACTCAAAATCTAAAAATTCTGGAAGATGAAATAAAAGATATATTTATTAATAACCTTTTAGAATCTACCAAACAAATATCTGCAGAAAGATCTTCAAAATTTATCGAAAATATAAAAAATATGTTGAATAGAAATTTAGAAGAATTAAAAAATATAGAAAAAAATATAGACTTAAAAGATATGTTTTATGATTTTGGAGAACAAAGAAAAAAATTAATAGAAAATACTATAGAAAAAATCGATTCATATATAAAAGAAGAAAAATTCTTAGAACTAATAAAAGAAGAAAAATTAAAATCAATTAATACTACAGTATTTAGCGGAACTGGATTGTCTGTATTAGGGATTATAATAATGATATCAACACAGATTTCTATATTTGATATAAGTGGTGGAATTATAACAGGTATAGGAGTTATGACAGGAACGCTTTTTGCTGCTTTTAAAAAGAAAAAAATACTAAGAAAGATTGGAAAAAAGTTTGATGAAGGTGAAGAAATAATTAAAAACAATTTAGAATCGAATTTATATGGAATAGTCGATTTAATTTACAATGATATTGATATTCTATTTTCAGATTTTAAATCTAATATATTAAAGGAAAAGGAAACAGTTGAAGAATTAGAAAAAACACTAAATAGATATATAAAAAAAATTGATGATTATATTAATTCTTTGGAGGGGTAAAACATGATATTTACTTTAACTATGAATCCATCATTAGACAGATATATTTATATTGATGAATTAGTACCGGATGATACAATTCGGGCTAAAAAATTAGTAGATTATCCTGCTGGTAAAGGAATTGATGTATCGAGAGTAATAAAAGAATTAGGGGGAGTTTCTGTAGCTATTTCTTTGTTAGGAGGACATAACGGTAGAAGAATTGAAGAAATGCTGGATGAAGAAGGGGTTATATATTCTTCAATAAGAATAGACCATGAAACGAGAATGAATATAATATTAGAAGAAAAGACACAGTATAGAATGAGTATGCCTGGTGAAAAAGTTAAAAAAGAAAAGTTACAGAAAGTTTTTGATATTTTGCATTCATTGGTAAGAAATGGAGATACTATTATAATATCTGGAAGTTTACCAAAAGGAGTAGATCCGGATTATTATACAGGATTGATTTTTTCATTAAAACAATGGGATGCAACTGTATTTTTTGATTCTGATGGAAAAAATTTAAAAGCAGGGCTGGAAGCTGAACCATATTGTATTAAACCAAACACTCATGAATTATCAAGATTATTAGAAGAAGAAATAGATGAAAGAGACAAAAATATAATTGCAAAATATGCAAAAAAAACACTGGAAAAATATAATTTAACAGAAATATTGGTTTCAATGGGAAAATATGGAAGTGTCTATGCCAATTGGGATAAAGCATATTATGCATATCCAGTAGATTTAGAAGTTAAAAGTGCTGTTGGTGCAGGAGATTCATTTCTTGCAGGATATATACTAAAATATGAAGAGGATACATTAGAAGCATTTAAATTAGCAAATGCCGCTGGAAATGCGGCTGTTTTAACACCCGGTACAGAATTATGCAAAAAACAAGATGTCCTTTCATTATTACCAAAAATAAAAATAGAAAAATTATAATTGGAGGTGAAATTATGAAATATTTCAAATATAAAATTGGAGATATTCTAGATTTTGAAATTATTGAAACAAATGGAAATATTATTAAAAATGAGGATTTAAAAGGAAAATGGATAGTATTATATTTTTATCCTAAAGATAATACGCCCGGATGTACTGCTGAAGCAAAAGATTTTTCTAGTTTAATTGATGAATTTAAAAATTTAAATGCTGAGATTATTGGAATAAGTCCAGATGATGTTGAAAAACATAAAAAATTTATTTTAAAACATGATTTAAAGATTAAATTGGGATCAGATGAAAATAAGAAATTATTAGAAAGAATTGGAGTATGGCAAAAGAAAAAAATGTTTGGAAAAGAGTATTATGGAGTTATTAGAACTACAGTTTTAATAGATCCTGAAGGAAAAATCGTTTATGTATGGGAAAAAGTAAAAGTAAAAGGTCATGCGGAAGAAGTTTTAAGCAAAATAAAAGAACTACAAAATTAAATGGAGGTTTTTTAATGTCTGATATTTGCAATGTATTTGGAAAATGCGGAGGTTGTGTTTATTTAAATATTGAATATGAAAAACAATTATCAAAAAAAACAGAAGATATTCTCAAAATATTTGACAATAGTAATATAATGATTAAAAATTATGAAGGAATTCTATCATCACCAGATATTTATCATTATAGGAACAAAATGGAATATTCTTTTGGTAATGAATATAAAGATGGACCTTTAACAATAGGATTAAGAGGGAAAGGAAAATTTTATGATGTATATTCTGCCAAAACCTGTAAAATTGCACCAGAAGATTTTGGGAAAATTATCGAATTTTCAGAAAATTATTTCAAAGATATCCCCTTTAGAAATTATAGAAAACATACTGGATATTTAAGACACTTGGTTATGAGAAAGGGATTTAAAACCAATGAAATTTTATTAAATATCTCAACATCTTCAGAGCCTTTCCATTCATATGTTGAAAATTGGGCTAAAGAAATTTTAAATTTAGAATTAGAAGGAAATATTGTTAGTATTTATCATACAATTACTGATGCTAAATCCACTGTTGTTAAAGCAGATAAATTAATAAAATTATATGGAAAAGATTATTTTGAAGAAGAGATTTTGGGAATAAAATTTAAGGTTGGGCCCTTTTCTTTTTTACAAACAAACACATTGGGTTCTGAAGTTTTATACAACAAAGTTTTAGAATATCTTGATAGCAATGCTAAAACAGGATTGGATTTATATTGTGGTGCCGGAACAATAACATTATTAATGGCAAAAGAATTAGAAAAAGTAATAGGTGTTGAAATAATTAAAGAAGCAATTGATGCTGCCAAACAAAATGCAAAAGACAATAATGTAAAAAATGTTGAATTTTATTTGGGAGACGCAAAAGATATAGTTAAACAAATAGAAGATAAATTAGATACGATTGTCGTAGACCCTCCAAGAGCGGGATTACATAAAAATGTTATTAATTTCATTATGGAAAATAAATTTGATAACGTAATATACGTTTCATGCAATCCTTCAAATTTTGCAAGAGATATGATTTATTTAAAAGAACTTTATGAAATAGAAAAATTTGTTTTTGTTGATATGTTTCCACACACAAAACACCTTGAATCAGTAGCATTAATTAAAAGGAAAAGTACGGAGAATTAAATGTATATAATTATCTAGTGTTCTGATATCAATTTAATTTGTACGATGTAATTAAAATTTGGAGGTAGAAAATGTTTCCATTACGAGATATTAATCCTAGTAGTAAAAAACCAATAGTTACTATAAGTATAATAATTATCAATATAATTATTTTTTTATTTGAGTTGATATTACCTTCTAATATTAGAGAAGCTTTTATCCAATATTATGGTTTCATACCAAAGGAACTAACAAATGCCATAGTTTATAGATCTATTAGCTATATAGGATTAAACATAATATCTATTTTCACAAGTATGTTTTTACACGGTAGTTTTATGCATATCATTGGTAATATGTGGTCATTATGGCTATTTGGAGATAATGTAGAAGATAAATTGGGGCATTTTAAATTTTTATTAGTATATATTATCAGTGGTTATATCGCATCATTTACTCATTATATTTTTAATATAAATTCTCCTATAGTAGCTATAGGTGCATCTGGAGCAATAGCTGGCGTTATTGGTATATACTTTGTTTTATTTCCCTTTGCAAAGATTCAAACTTTATTTTTATTATTATGGTTTCCATTTTTTGTAAACATTCCAGCATTTATTTTCATTGGTTTATGGTTTTTAACCCAAGTCTTTAATGGATTATTATCTTTAGTAGGTCCATATTATGGTTCAGGCGTAGCTTGGTGGGCGCATATAGGCGGGTTTATATATGGTACTTATTTAGCAAAAAAATATAAGAAAAAAAATTATTATACTTACCTTTATTAAAAAATAACGGCTAACACATTGTTTAGCCGTTATTTTTATTATATTATATGTTATAATATAATAGTTTCTGATGCTAATTAAATTTATAAGTGATTGGAGTGATTTTGTGGATTTTTCAATAATGGATAAAGCAATTTTATTTCCTTTAATATTTCTTGCTGGCTTTATAGATTCAATAGCAGGTGGTGGCGGTTTAATATCTTTACCCGCATATTTATTTATCGGAATTCCAAGTCACAATGCTTTAGCTACTAATAAACTTTCATCTTCAATTGGAACAATTGTAAGTACTTTAAGATTTGCAAAAGGAAAAGCTATAATTTTTGAAGTTGGAATTTTTTCTGTTATTTTTTCTTTTATAGGATCATTT
Source organism: Marinitoga sp. 1155 (assembly GCF_001021175.1). NCBI lineage: Bacteria > Thermotogati > Thermotogota > Thermotogae > Petrotogales > Petrotogaceae > Marinitoga > Marinitoga sp. 1155. The sequence continues at coordinate 239,484 of NZ_AZAX01000001.1, forward strand.
ATAGGTGCGAAAATTGCTTTGTTTATTCCTGATAATATTTTAAAAATAATATTAACTATATTAATTCCAATTGCTGCTTTTTTTATTTTTATTAAAAGACCTAAAGAAGAAAATAACTCTTTAAAAAATTTATCCAATTTAAAAATTTCTATTTTATCAAGTCTCATTGGATTTATCATTGGAATGTACGATGGTTTTTTTGGCCCTGGAACAGGAACGTTTTTGATAATTCTATATATTTCATTTCTTTCCATGGATCATGTAAAAGCATCAGGTACAGCAAAAATTGTTAATTTATCTTCCAATATCAGTGCATTAATTACTTTTATAATAGGTGGAAAAGTTTTATTTTCAATAGGTCTTACTGCTGCTTTTTTTGGAATAGCTGGACATTGGTTGGGATCAGGTTTAGCTTTAAGTAAAGGGACAAAAATAATAAAACCTCTAATAATAGCAGTATTAATTCTTTTATTTATAAAAATCATTTTTGATATAGTATAATAAAAATTTATTACATGCTACTTATTTTCTATTATTATTATGGTATAATTATGTTTGAAAAGTATCCATAAGGGGAGGGTTATTTATGATTAAAATAATAACTGATAGTGCTGCTGATCTTCCTGAACAATATATAAAAAAATATGATATTACTGTTATTCCATTAAATGTTGAAATAGATGATTGTTTATATCAAGATGGTTATACAATTTCTCCTGATGAATTCCAAAATAAAATGTTATCCAGTAAAAAATTGCCAAAAACTTCTCAACCATCTCCAGAGTTATTTAAAAACGCTTTTGAAAAATATGTTTCTAAAGGATATGAGATTTTATGTTTAACAATTTCTTCCAAATTAAGCGGAACAATACATGCTGCTACCTTAGCTAAAAATATGATAAAAAACAATTCTAAAATAAAAATTTTTGACACATTAGGCGCATCATCTGGAGAAGGAATTCAGGTAATAAAAGCTGCTGAAATGGCTCAAAATAATTTCTCAATAGATTACATTACTAATTCTTTGGAAAAATATAGAGAAAAAATTAACATTCTTATTTTATTAGATACTCTGGAAAACATAGTAAAAGGTGGAAGACTTAGTAAATTTAAAGGAACTATTGCTAAAATACTTAATTTTAAACTAATTTTACATAATAATAAAGGAGAAGTTGAGTTCTTAGAACGAGTTAGAGGAAAAAAAAGATTTCATTCAAAAGTTTTAGAAATAATTGATGAAAATAAAATAAATATTTCAAATCAAATTGTTGGTATTACACATGTTAATAATGAGGAAGAAGCCAATTATTTTAAAAACATAATTAAAGAAAAATATAATCCAAAAGAAGTTTATGTTAATTATATGGGTTCTACTCTGGCAACATATGCTGGAAATAAAGGTATTATAATTTCTTTCTAATCCCTCCTGAAAATTTTTGTTGACAATCCAAGTTAAATTTAATATAATTAATGTAATTAGCTTAACGAATTTTTAGGAGGGGAAATTTATGTTATATATACTAGTTTATTTAGCAGGATTATTTAGTGGATTTATTAATGTTATAGCTGGTGGTGGATCATTAATCACATTGCCTGTTTTAAATCTATTAGGATTACCTATTGATATTGCAAATGGAACAAATAGAATAGGTATAATTTTTCAAAACATAACAGCTACAACAAAGTTTAGAAAAAGCGATGTTTTAGATCTAAAAAGAGCAATATTTTTGTCTATTCCTGCAACTCTGGGAGCACTGGTAGGTGCGAATATTGTTGTTAACATAGATAGAGCTTTATTAAAAAGTATTGTAGGATTTATTTTAATTATTATGAGTATATTTTTAATATGGAAACCAGATATTTGGACCAAAGAAAGAAAAGTTAAGAAAAATAATATTTTAAGTTTTATCGTTTTCTTTTTAATAGGTATATATGGAGGTTTTATTCAAGCTGGTGTAGGTTTTTTCCTAATGTCTGCCCTGGTGTTATTAGAAGGATATGATCTTGTAAAAACTAATGCCATTAAAGTTTTCCTTGTACTTATATATACTTTATTTGCCTTTATAGTATTTGCATTAAATAATCAGGTGAATTATTTAGCTGGTTTTGTATTGGCTTTAGGAAGTATTTCAGGAGGTTATTTAGGAAGTTCTTTTTCAATAAAAAAGGGTTCAAAATGGATTCAACGAATTTTATTTGTAATATTGATTATAATAGGAATATATTATATTTTTAATGCATTAAATAAATAGGGGGAGTTATATGAATTTTGATTATCTAGAATATCCTTATTCTTCAAAAAGAACATGTGTATTTTCAAAAAATGGTGTTGTTGCAACAAGTGAGCCGTTAGCTGCACAAGCAGGAATAGACATATTAAGAAAAGGCGGAAACGCTATAGATGCTGCTATAGCTACAGCAGCTACTCTAACTGTAGTAGAACCAACTTCTAATGGTATAGGTTCAGATAATTTTGCTATAATTTGGTATAATGGTAAATTATATGGAATGAATTCAAGTGGTTACTCTCCTAAAAATCTATCAATAAAAGAATTACATAAAAGAGGCATTAATGAAATAAAACCTCATAGTTGGGAAGCCGTTACTGTACCCGGAACTCCATCAGGTTGGAATTTGATTTGGAAAAACTTTGGTAAATTGGATTTTAAAAAACTTTTTGAACCTGCAATTAAATATGCTAATGAAGGTTATCCTGTTTCAGCTATTGTATCATATTATTGGAAAAGAGCTAATAAAATTTATAAACAAAAATTAAAAGGAGAGATTTTTAAATATTGGTTTGAAACCTTTGGTGAAAAAGCTCCAAATCCAGGCGAAATAATAAGGTTACCTTATCATGCTGAAACACTAAAAAAAATATCTGAATCTAACGCAAAAGAATTTTATAATGGTAATTTAACAGAAAAAATTATTCAATTTTCGAAAAAATATAATGGATATTTTGATTATTCTGACTTTGAAAATTTTAAAAGTGAATTAATTGAGCCAGTAAGTATAAATTATATGGGATATGATATCTGGGAACTTCCTCCAAATGTTCAGGGGATTATTACCTTAATGGCTTTAAATATTTTAAAAAATACCACATATAACAATGAATATGAGCTATTTCATAATTCTATTGAAGCGTTGAAACTAGCATTTATTGATGGGAAAGAATATATTACAGATATTTCAAAAATGGAAGTTAAGATCGAAGAAATGCTCTCAGAAAATTATGCTAAAACAAGATCAAAATTAATTTCAAATTATGCACTTGAACCAACACCTGGCAAAATTCCTTCTTCAAATACTGTATATTTAGCCACAGCTGATAAGTGGGGAAATATGGTTTCATTTATTCAAAGTAATTATATGGGTTTTGGATCAGGAATAGTGGTTCCCAAAACAGGAATTGCTCTTCAAAATAGAGGTCATAGTTTTTCGCTCAATAAAAATCATGTCAATTATTTAGAACCATTAAAAAAGCCTTATCATACAATTATCCCAGGATTTATTACCAAAAATAATAATCCAATAGGACCTTTTGGTGTTATGGGTGGATATATGCAACCTCAAGGTCATTTGCAGGTTATTTTAAATATGATAGATAAAAACTTAAATCCACAAGCTGCTTTAGATGCTCCTAGGTGGCAATGGTTAGAGAAAAAAACTATTTTAATAGAAAAAGATTTTCCTTCTCATATTGCTGAAAAATTAGAAAGAATGGGTCATGAAATAAAGTTTTCTCTTAGTTCAGGACCTTTTGGACGGGGACAAATAATAATCAAAGAAAAAGATGTTTATGTTGCTGGTACAGAAAAAAGAGCTGATGGATATATAGCAGTATATTAAATTAAAAAAGGATTGGCAGTTTGCCAATCCTTTTTTAATTTAATCATTGATCTAATTGTATATTTAAATATACGATAATTTCTTATATTTAATGTTTATGATATAATATTTTTAATAGAAATATCTGTTGTATATATATCAAATATGGAGATGATTTAATGATAAAAAATAAAAATGAATTAATTCAGGGTATCATTGTAGCTGTTAATAGAGGAGATTTGGATTTTGATAAACAAATTGAAGAACTTAAAATTTTATGTAAAAACATTGGCATAAATATAGTAACAGAGGTTATACAAAAAAGAAAGAATATAGATAAAAAAACTTATATAGGAAAAGGAAAAATAAATGAATTGACAGAAATAATCTCTGCATTTAAAGCTGAAATTTTAATATTTAATGATTCAATATCACTTTCCCAAAGAAAAAATATTCAGGAACGCATAATTGATGTTGAGATATTAGATAGAAATGAAGTGATTCTGGAAATCTTCAAAAGAAACGCCAAAACAGCTGAAAGTAAATTACAAGTTGAATTAGCTACTTTGAAATATGAATTACCAAAAATAATAGGATTAGGAAAAGAAATGTCAAGAATTGGCGGCGGTGCTAGTGGGACAGGAACTGGAACCAGAGGTTCTGGTGAAACATTTTTGGAATACAAAAGAAGGAATATAAGAGATAGAATAAATTATTTAAAAAAACAATTAAAAGAACTAGAAAATGTTAGAAAAATCAAAAACAAAAAAAGAAATGAATCATATATTCCACAAATATCTATATTAGGTTATACAAGTGCTGGTAAATCAACATTGTTAAAAGCGTTATCAGAAGATAAAGATATTTTTACATCAGAAAAATTGTTTTCTACTCTTTCAACTTTATCTAGAAAGGTTCAATTCCCCTCTGGATTACCTGCTATTTTTTCTGATACTGTTGGATTTATCAGAAAATTACCTGTTGAATTAATAGAATCGTTTAAATCAACATTGGATGAAATAAATTATTCTGATGCAATTATAGAATTGATTGATATTAGTGAAAATAATTTTGAAAATAAACTAAAAATAGTAGATAATATTATAAATGATATACTAAAAGAAAATATTCCAAAAATAATAGTATTTAATAAAATAGATCTTTTAAATTTTGAAAAAATTAAACACATAAAAATATTATATCCAGATGCTATTTTTGTTAGTTCAAAATCCAAAGAAAGTGTTTATGAATTTTTGTTAAAACTGGAAAATAAATTAATATCATTCGGAGTTATACAATCAACCAAAATATTTGTTGACTTCAACAAAATATGGAAGATTGAAAAATTAAAAAAAGATATCGGTATAAAACAACAAAAAGAGATGAAAAATGGTTTTGAAATAGAAATATTAGCAAAAGGTAGTTTTTTAAATAAAATAATAAAAAACAATCTTTTAATTAGATAAAAAGCATAAAATCAACTTGAAATTTTTAAATCATTTATACCCCTTAACTTTTTCTTAAAAAAATGGTATAATATTAGTGTAAAAAAATTCAGGGAGGGATATATGTGGCTAAATATATTGCTGATAGAGTTGATTTAGATTTGATATTATTAAAACCGGTAGAAGATTTAAGAGTTGAGAAAATAACTTTAGAAGAATTAAAACACGGTATTAGAAATGGTTTTGAAAGTCATATTAGATGTGAAGAACAAGCGAAAAAAATAAGTGAAATTCTGGGTATTGATATTAAAGTAAATGAAAATCCTTATAAATTAAATAAAGAAGACACTTTATATGTTATAAGCGGAGATAATTTTTATAGATTAAAATATATATATTAAAAAAGTTTCGGGATCCCCCGAAACTTTTTTAATTATTTATTATTTTCTTCCACCTCTATACCCTTTACCCATGTGAGAAGAATTACCTGAATTATATTGAGTACTTGAATTTTCCATACTTGAATTATTCATATTTGACTTATTTAATATTTCATTTAGCTCTTCAGAAGATATATATTGTGCTGAATATGTTGAATTATATCTTTCTAATGTACCGACAAACGCTCTCATATGATTTTCTGATCCTTGTTTTAAATTATTATATACAAGAGTTATATCCTGATTGTCTGTTTCATTTAGCAATTTTTCTAAATCATAAATATCTAAATCTTCAATAGTTGCTCCAACTTTTAATGCCTCAACTGCAGATTTTTTTCCTTCTTCTACCAAATCATAATATAATTTTTGTAATTCTGCATTTTTGAAAACTCCAACTGTATAGTCTGTGATAGGATCTTCTATTTCATATTTATCCAGAATTGTCTTTACAGCATTCATATGAGTTTGTTCCGCTTGAGCTATATTATAAAATGTTTGTAACCCCCATGTGTCGTATAAGGTTAAATATACATCCCTTGCCAGTTTTTCTTCTTCTCTCATTTGTAATAATCCGTTTATTTCATTCGATGTTAATGATTCAACGGGTAAGCTCTCAACTGCTACTGATGGATTATTGAAAAATCCTCCAGCAAACGATACAGCAATCAACAATAACGCCATTAAACCTATTAAAATACTTTTTTTCATAAAAATCGCCTCCTGATTTAATTTATTTTTTTAATTCTTTCGACACTTATATAATATACTTCATTACTTAGAATAACCTTAATCTTTTCTTAGAAAAAACTTAGAAATAAAAAAACTCTATATTTTTCTTAAAGAAAAATATAGAGTTTAATTTGAATATGTTTAATATTTTCTAGAACAGAAACTGATTTAATCTAATCTTTGATTTCAGCTATATAATTTCCAAATAAAACCAATGTAGCTCCAATAATCGTATATATATTTGGATAATTTTTTAACATAATCGAATCAGCAATAACTGTAACTATAGGTATAAAAAATATTCCATTTGTTGTAGTTTTTGCACCTGCTAATCTTATAGCTTTATTCCACCATATATATCCAAGCGCTGTACAAAAAACACCTAAATAAATAAAGGCAATTAATATTTTTGGCTGTATCCACAACTGAAAATTTGGACATGTCCCAGCATTTTTTAATTCAAAAAAAGCAAATGGTAAAAAGAATATCATTCCATAAAAATTCAAATCTTTTGTTATTATTAAATTATCATGATGATGTAGCTTTTCTATAAAAATAGTATAAAAAATCCAGCTAAAAGACGCTCCAAACATTAATAAATCACCTAAAGGGTTTAACTTTAACACAAATCGTCCATTTAAAACAATTATTGAAACTCCTGAAAAAGCCAAAAAAGTTCCTAAATAACGTATTTTATGAGAAAAAGATTTTCTTAAAATATCTGAAAATAATAAATACATTACGGGAGTTGCTGATATTATTAAAGAACCATTAGATGGTGTTGTAAATTGTAACGCTGTATTTTCAAATAAGAAATATGCTGTTACCCCAAAGAAACCAGCAAGCATCATATAAAAAAATTCTTTTTTTTCATATTTTATATCTTTTCTTATAAAAATAATAAGAATTAAACTCGATAAAAAAAACCTTAGAAACGCAGCTGTAATTGGTGGAACAGAATGAACTATAATTTTTGTAGCTACAAAAGAAATGCCCCAAAATATTATGGTAATCCACATGTAAATTATACCTATAGTTTTATTTTTCAAATTACCACCACCATTAAGACTAATATATAAACATTGAGTCTCCAAATGAAAAAAATCTATATTTTTCTTCAACCGCTGTTTTATAAGCTTTCATAATAAAATCATATCCTCCAAACGATGAAACAAGCATTAAAAGTGTCGATTTCGGTAAATGAAAATTCGTTATCAACGCATCTATTAACTTAAATTCATATGGTGGATAAATAAAAATATCTGTAGTTCCCATATACGCTTTTTGTTTAGGTAATAACGCAATTGTTTCAAGAGTTCTGACAACAGTTGTTCCTACACTTATAATTCTTCCATTATTTTTTTTATACTCTTCAATTTTTTTTACGGTATTTTCAGGAACTTCATAATATTCTTCATGCATTTCATGTTCTTCAATTCTTTCAACTTTTACTGGTCTGAAAGTTCCAAGCCCTACATGTAATGTAACTTCTGCAAACTCTATTCCCTTATTTTTAATCTTTTCCAATAACTCTTTTGTAAAATGAAGCCCCGCAGTTGGTGCGGCAACCGCACCTTGTATTTTAGCATATTCCGTTTGATATCTGTCTTTTGGAACATCCTGGTTTTTTATATATGGCGGTAATGGCATATTTCCAATTTTTTCAATTTCTTCCCATACAACTTTATCTGAAATAAAATTAATTATCCTTGAACCATCAGAATTATGTTCAATGATTTTCGCATATAAATCGTCAGAAAACCTTATTTCTGCACCCTTTTTTAGCTTTGACCCAGGTCTTACTAGAGCTTTCCAAGTATTGTCTTCATGTGTTTTTTCCAATAGCAAAACTTCTACTTTTGCACCTGTTGTTTTCTGACCATATAATCTTGCCGGAATAACTTTTGTATTATTTATAACCATTAAATCACCTGGTTTTAAGTAATCAATAATATCTCTAAAAATTTTATGTTCGATACTTTGTTTTTTTCTGTTTAAAACCATTAATCTGGATGAATCTCTGGGGTTAGCTGGTTTTTGTGCAATATATTCTTCGGGTAAATAATATTCAAAATCATTTACTTCATACAACGGCTTTTTCATTTTAACCTCCATTTTTTAAGCGTTCGCTCTAATTGTTAAGATTTCTCCATCTTTTACTATTTCTTCTTTACCGGCTAATCTCCATAATCCAGCCTTTTTAACCTCATCTTCACTGCCTAAATTAATTAAATCTTCATAATGCATAACTTCCGCTTTAACAAATCCTTTTTCTAAATCAGTATGGATTTTTCCTGCAGCTTTTTTCATAGTAGTCCCTTGGTTTATAGTCCATGCTCTTACTTCATCTTCCCCAACAGTAAAGAAAGTTATTAAGCCTAAATGATCATAAACTATTTTTGATAGTCTATCGATTCCGGGTCTTTCAATTCCAAGTTCTTTCATAAATTCTTCTCTTTCATCATCATCAAGTTCTACTAAATCGGCTTCAGTCTTACCACAAATCTCAATATATGCAAAATTTTCATCTTTACATGCGTTTACCAATTCTTCTTTTTCTGGATATTCTTCTTCCATTAATTGGTCTTCATCAACATTTACCACAACTATTATTGGTTTTAATGTAAATAAAGCTAAAGAACTTATTAGTTTTTTATCTTCATCACTTAATTCAATTTTAGAAGCAAATTTTCCATCTTCTAATATCGGTTTTATTTCTTCTAAAATTTTCACCTGTCTTTCTTCTTCTTTTGTAGGTTTCTTTTTTTTATTTTGTTCAATGAGTCTTGATAATCTGTTTTCAACAACTTCTAAATCTCTAATAATCATTTCAGTTTTTAAAGTATCAAGCTGATCTACAGGGCTTTCTGCACCTTCTGGAAATGGTACTGAATCATTTTCAAATGCCCTAACAACAAGAATTATTGCATCAACAGTTTGAATCATCTGTAAAATCCTATTCTTTTCTTTTCTATCGGCTGCAGGATTATAACTTGGAATATCAATAAAATTTAATGTAGCATATACAGTTTTTTTAGGATTATACATTTCAGCTAACTTTTCAATTCTTTCATCTCTAACATTTGCCACTCTTTCTTCCGCATCTTTCTTATAACTACCATCATATGGCTTATTAGTCAATAACGAAAAAATTGTAGTCTTTCCTGTTAAAGGTAAACCTAAAATTCCTATCTTCATCCTAATTCCTCCTTTAATTTTTCGAATATATCTATATATCTTTTTCCAACTGGTATTATATCAATATCTCTATATTCCATATTATCACTGTTATAAAACAAATGTATTTGAAGATATTCCTCAGGCAAATAATATTCAAGCCGTTCTGGCCATTCAATTAAATATATTCCATCATTATCTTCAAACAATCCAACATATGGGATTTCTTCAGGATCTGATAGTCTGTATAAATCAGCATGATAAATTCTAACAGAATTATCATAAACCCTGACTAGAGCAAATGTTGGAGAAGTAACAGTTAAATTTTCATCCTTTAACAAATTTTTTATAAATCCTTTTGTAAAAGTAGTTTTCCCTGTTCCTAAATCACCATATAATAATATTTTCATTCCTGGAAATGAATGTTTTGATATTATTTTGGCAATTTCTAATAACTTATGTTCGTTGATTTTATCCAGCCTTTTGATCTTAATACTGCCTCCCTCCAGATATAATAGTCCTTTTCTAATTTTTCATTGTCTTTTGGCATTATCTTTATACCTGAAAATTGCAAATTTTTTATTTCATTAATAGAAAGATTTTTTGAACCAATAGCGGCCATAAAAGCTGCACCTAAAGCTGTGATTTCTTGAAATTCAGGAACAAAAATTTCTGCGTTTAATAAGTCGCTTTGTATTTCCATTAAAAGTTTATTTTTTGTAGCACCCCCATCAACATTCATTTTTCTTATCTTTGTCCAAACTGCTTCTTGCATGGAATCTATAACTTCTCTTACACTAAAGGCAACAGATTCTAAAGCAGCTCTAATAATATTTTCTTTTTTTGTTGCCCTTGTTAATCCTATAATCAAACCCCTTGCATCTGAATCCCAATAAGGTGTTCCAAGTCCGCTTAAAGCTGGAACAATGTAAACTCCTCCATTTTCAATATTCCTCGAATATTTTTCTAAATCTGTATACTCTTTAATCATTTCTATATCTTTTAACCATTTAAAAAACGCACCAACGGTAAAAATACTACCTTCAAGTGAATATATAATTTCATCGTCTATTTTCCATCCAATTGAGGTTAGTAATCCGGGATGGGGTTTTGGTGGCATGGCTCCAGAATTCATCAAAACAAAAGCACCTGTACCATAAGTACACTTTGCATCTCCTATTTCAAATGCTCTTTGACCAAATAACGCAGATTGTTGATCACCAATCATTCCATAAATCTTTGGTCCAAATTTTGTTTCAAAACCTTTATCAATGGCAGTACCAACAACTTCAGGTAAAATATCTTTTGAAAGTCCAAATGTCTTTAAAATTTCATCATCCCAATCAAGAGCATGTATGTTCAATAATTGTGTTCTTGATGCATTTGAAAGATCAGTAACATGTTTTCCAGATAATTTAAATGTCAACCAGGATTCAATAGTTCCAACCTTTAAATTTCCGTTTTTATAGGCTTCTTTTACTGCTGGTACATTTTCTATCATCCATACGATTTTAGAACCTGAGAAATAAGGGTCTTTTACCAATCCGGTTTTTCTTTTTACCTCCCTCCAGAATTCGGCTGGATATCTATTAATTAATTCATCAGTTCTTCTACATTGCCATACTATAGCATTTGTTAATGGATTTCCAGTATTTTTATCCCATGCAACAATAGTTTCTCTTTGATTTGTAATTCCTATTCCAATAATATCATTCCAGCTGAGATTATTCCTTTCAACCACTTCAACCATAGTTTCTTCTGTTTTATGATATAATTCTTCCGCATCTTGTTCAACCCATCCTGGTTTTGGATAAATCATATTTATTTCTTTTTGCGATAAATCAATTAATTTAAAATTCTCATCAAATAACAAAGTTCTTGTACTGCTTGTTCCTTCATCGATAGCTAAATAATAATTCATAAAATTCCCCCCTATCAATTAGTACTATTTAATATATTATAGCATAAATAAAATATATCTGTATTATAAAATTTGATAATAAAACTTGATTTTTTATATCGTATTTGATATAATAAAAATATAATTCAGATAAAAATTATCCTATTTTGTGATAAATTTCATTAGGGAGGGAGAAATATGATTGATAGAGGAATTGGCGGAACACCAATAATAATGCTCTCGAAAATTGTAAAACCAAACAAAATATTTGTTAAACTTGAAAAAAACAATATAACAGGTAGCGTAAAAGATAGAGCAGCTTATTTTATGATTAGAAAAGCAGAAGTAGATGGAGCATTAAAGAAAAAAATAATAGTTGAACCAACAAGCGGAAATACAGGAATTGCTCTGGCGGCAATTGGAAAAAGTAGAGGATATACTGTAATTTTAACAATGCCTGAAAGTATGAGTGTTGAAAGAAGAAAAATCTTGGAAAAATATGGTGCTGAGTTGATATTAACTCCTGCAGACAAAGGTATGAAAGGTTCAATAGAAAAAGCATTGGAAATAGTGAAAGAAAGAGATGCTTTTATGCCAAATCAATTTGAAAATCCTGCAAATGTATTAGCTCATGAATTGACCACAGGTCCAGAAATATTAAAACAAATGGATTTCAATTTAGATATTTTTGTAGCAGGTGTTGGTACTGGCGGAACAATAACTGGAGTTGGAAAGGTTTTAAAAAAATTTTTTAAAGATAAAATAAAAATAGTTGCAGTTGAACCAGAAAATTCAGCTGTTATTTCAGGTAAAAAACCTGGGAAACATAAAATCCAAGGAATTGGAGCAGGATTTATTCCAAAGAATTTAGATGTAACAATTTTAGATGAAGTTATAACCATAAAAGATGAAGAAGCATTTGAAATGCAAGATATTTTAGCTAAGAAAGAAGGTTTATTTGTAGGGATTTCAGCTGCTGCAAACATTTTGGCAGCAATTAAATTAACACAAAAATATCCTGAAAAAAAGATAGTAACAATTGCACCAGATTCTGGAGATAAATATTTGAGTTTGATTTAAAAACTTTCAAACAAACACCGGGTTCTAAAATCCGGTGTTTTTATTTGTATGAAAATTTTCAATATTGTATTTTTTAAGAATTCTTAAATTAATATATTTTCTAAAAAGTTAGATTTAGATTTAGATTTGTTTTATTTTGCTTTTGAAGGACTTTCAAAATTGGTTTTTATAAACCAAATATGTAATTTTATTCCATTTTCTCCTTCTGTTATATATTCAAAATCTTTTATTGTATTTGAATATATTATTAACCATCCTTCTTTTAGTCCTTTTCTTTTTATATATTCTTTTATTTGTCTTTTGGCTATTTCGTATTCATATTTTATTATGTTTGCTTTTATTTCTATTAAATATTCTTTTCTGTTATACATTACCATTAAATCTATTCTTCCTCCGCCTATTTGTGTTTCTGGATATACTTTTCCTCCAAGTAATTCTATGTATGCACTTAAGAATTGGTCAAGATTATATTGATACACCCCTTCATAATAGTTTCTGCCTTTGAACATTACTGCTCCTCTACTTTTTATGTATTCTGTATATCTTTTTAGCAGTTCATTTAGTTTTAAATTTTTATTCTCATCTATATATTTATTTAAATCTTCTTCAAATTTTAGCATTTTATTTCTTTCTCCATTAGTTTGTGGTTTGAATCTTGCATACAATGCTTTGTAATACAACGGCACTTTTACACAGCATATGCCTTCACAATTGTCTATTACTCCGTTTATATATAAGAATTTTATGTTTTCATCATATATATTAAATTCTATATTATTTGGTTCAAATAATATTTTCATCGTTAATTTTTTTTCTTTTTTCGCTTTGTTTATTATATTAGATATATTTTTATCAATATATACTCTCATATAATCATATAATGTTTTTTCAAAATGTTTTTCTGTTATTATTTTTTCTCCTTTTGCTTTTTTCATTACTAAATCATATGCAAGTCCATTGGTTAGTCCCGGTTGTCCTGCTGCGTTATGCCATATTAATTCTTTTACTTTTTCATCAAAAATTTGTCCTGTTTCTGTTTCGTGTTGTGAAAGTAAATCATATACTTGTTCTTTGGTAAAGTATGGCACTTCTAAGTGTTCTGCTATGTTGAATGGACTGGCATTGTCTTCTAATATTCCACTTAGATATCCTACGCTTATTAATATTACACTTCTGAGTTTGTATATTTGTTTTTTGTGATATGTTTTTCTTATTACATGAAGAAATGTATTCATTATTTCTTCATTATTCAATTTTTCAAATTCGTCTATCATTAATACTACTTCTTTTCCAGTTTTTTCATATATCTTTTCAAATATTTTCTTTATTTCTCTTATATTATTCAATACTTCTTTTACAGTATAATTATATCTTTTTAATTCATCTATGATTTCTTCATAAAATATTTTTATAAATTCTTCTTCTGTTTTTATATTTTTATAATCTTCAAAGGATAAAAATATAGTAATATATTTATCCTTTATTTTTTCAACTATATCTTTTAACAATGTTGTTTTTCCTGCTTGTCTTGGCGCTGATACTGTAAAGTATCTCCAATTTTCTATATGGTCAAGTGCTTCTTTCATTATATCTGGTCTTTCTACATAATAACAGGTCTTTTTATCAACGGGTCCACTTGTGCAGAATCTTCTCATTATCTCACCTCCGGTGCTACACGCCTACGGCGGGTTGTAGGATTAAAATTTTTAGATTTAAATATAAAAAACATTTCTATATTTGCTCCGCAAATATACACGCTGCCGTGGTAATAGGATTAAAAATTATATTTTAAAAATAACTCTAAAAAATTTTTTAAAAACATGTAAATATTTGCAGGGCGAATATTTAACCTCTGGTGAGAATTTAGACTTTTTTATGTAATTGAATTATACCACATTGATTTTTGAATCCATATAATATTATGTTAAAATCAAATATTTGTATATTATATAATAATAGGAGTTCAAAATAATAAAAAAAATCCTTAAAATTTTTTATATTCTTAAACAACTCAGTGATGAGTTTTTTCTTGCAATGTAAAATAAATAGCCATCGCTAGAAAACATACCTTCGGTAGAATATGGAAGATTATTATACAAATTATTTATCAGAATTTTTCTGAAAAATCTGCTAACATCAAATAAAAAAAATACATCTAATAGCGAGAATATAAAATTGCATCAATATATTAAACAAAAATTTAACCATAAAAATATATCAGGTGATAAAATAATTATGTAAATTTATTAAATTTAAGAAAAGAAAAGTTGATTATAAATTTACTCAAAATTTACTTTATATCGTTGACTATTTTTTTTTTTTGCTAAAATTATTGTGAATTGAATAAGTGGAAATAATATCTTTTAATTATTCAGTAACATAATATAAAAATTATACATTCATAAAATTTTATTATGAATTATTAAGTTATAAAATTCGCAATATTTGATCATAATATTATTAAATAAATCATATATACTAAGTGAGAAAAATTTTAAAAAAAATTTTAATTACACACTAATCATTAGAAAACATTAATTAAATGCATCTAATCAGATATTATATCAAAAAAATTTTCATTTATCAGACGACTGAGTGATTTTGATATCAGGATTTTAGGAAAAATTATAAAATCAAAAAAGTTTAAAGGGCGGGGAGAGAATGAAAAAAACGGTAAAAGTGTATATTTTAATAATTTTTATCAGTATTTTTTTTATATCATGTACTAAGATAGAAAAACAGGAAAAAAATATTGAAAATAATAAAGTGCCAGAAAACTTTTTAAAAGAAGATATTAATATTAAAACCTCCGAGTATTATACTAAAGATGGTATTTTGGTATTTAAAAATTATTTTGAAAATGGTGAGTTAACAAAACAGGAAATATTCGATAATAAAGGTAATATAGATT